>CAZWSE010000100.1:0-12080 GCA_964636575.1 uncultured Sulfitobacter sp.
CTTATCGTCTGTTGGGTTGTAGATCGATTTGGTCTGATCCCACAGCTCATCCGCGCCCTCTTTGCCGGCACCGGATACCGATTGATAGGTGCTGACCACCACGCGTTTGATCGTCGCGCGGTCATGCAAAGGCTTCAGCGCCACAACCATCTGCGCGGTCGAGCAATTCGGGTTCGCGATGATGTTCTTCTTGGCGTACCCGTGGATCATCTGCGGGTTCACCTCAGGCACAATCAGCGGAACGTCCGGATCATAGCGATAAAGCGACGAATTATCGATAACCACACAGCCGGTTGCTGCCGCTTTGGGCGCATAGGTTTTGGTGGCCTCGGACCCGACTGCAAAAAGCGCGATGTCCCAACCCGTGAAATCGAATGTATCAAGGTCCTTCGTCTTGAGCGTCTTGTCCCCAAAGCTGATTTCCGTACCGATTGACCGACGCGAGGCCAAGGCCACGATCTCATCAACAGGAAACTGGCGTTCGTCCAGAATGTTCAGCATTTCGCGGCCCACATTGCCTGTGGCGCCTACGACAGCGACGCGATAGCCCATGATTTTCTCCAATTGGGGTTAAGTGCTTGGGCCTCTTATAAGGTCTTATCGCAAAGGGGAAGGATTCGTTAATCCATGTTGTCAGTGCTGAAGGCATAGATCGCCACCCCAAGCGCCAGTGACACCCCGAAGAAGGTGAAAATGGCGATGTAGGGCGCCGCTGCATCCCCTGTTTGTGCAAATGTCGTGTGGACCTTGCCGGATGCGAATTGCATCATGCTGACCCCGCCGATCCCGAAGAGGTTCATCAGCGTCACCCCCCGCCCTGTTAGGTGCGGCGGAAAGAACCCCCGCGCATGGGCGATGATGATCGGGAACGATGCCCCGAAGAACCCAGTGACGGCCATCAGTGCAATCGCCAGCCCCGCGGATCGGTCCGCCAGTGTCGCAAGCGTCAGTATGCTGGCTGCACAAGCCAGATTGCCCCAAAAGATGATCCATTTGCGGGTGCCAAGGATGCGGTCGAGCGGCCCGTAGCACAAAGTGCCCACAATCATCGCCACCCCCATCACCAGCGTTGCCTGCCCGATCTGCGATACCGTAAGCCCGAACACATCGTTCAGGTACGGCCCGATCCAAAGACCCCGCACCGCCCCAACCGGTGCGTAGTTCACCAGCATGAGGGGCAGCAAAAACCAGATCACCGGCATTTTCAGCAGATCCAGAACTGATCCTTTTTGGTCGCCTGTCACCGGTTCCGGATCGCGAACGCATGCGAATATCCCCGCCGCTACGATCCCGCAGGTCGCCGCCAGCACCCAAAGCGCTGCGCGCCAGCCAATCGTTTCCGCCGCAAAGGCCATGGGGTAAGACGCCACAAGGTTCCCAAGCGATCCGACCCCAAGCATCAAGGCGGCAAGGGTTGCAAACCTGGCCGGCGGGAACTGGCGCGCGAAGATGTAGTAGGATGCCATCAGCACAGGTGAACAGCCGACCCCAATCAATAGCATCGCAACATTGATATGAAACGCCGATCCCGCCAGTGCAAACAGCGCGGCACCGCCAGCCCCGCCCAGCAACAGCAAAACAGAGGCGGTGCGCCGTGGTCCAATCGTATCAAGCGCCCAACCGACGGGCAGCTGCATGGCCGCGAAGGACAAGAACCAAAGCCCCGACGCAAAGGCGAGGTCTTCGGGGCCAGTCCCGATGTCTTGGGACAGCGCGGTCGACAGCACGGCCAGAAAGGCGCGGAAAAACTGGCTGAGCACATAGGCCAGACACAGCAATATCAATCCAGCCTGCATGGGGCTCCTTTAAAGGGCGAGGCCCTGATTTCTTCTTGGGTCAAATACCTCCGCCGGAGGCTCCGAGGCGCGCAAAACGTGCTAGTCCTGAATGGACACTCAAGATTTCCACTTCGCGGCCAGGCTTCGGGCGGCAGTGGCCAGCAAGGTTACATCGGCGGAGACCGCGATAAAACGGGCACCGGCGGCGCGGGCGTTTTCGGTCATCTCGTCGCGCATGCTCAGGATGCCAGCGGCTTTACCTGAGGCTTCGATTTGGGACAGGGCGTTCATAATCACGTTCTGCACTTCGGGCGCGGCGGCGTTGCCAGCATAGCCCATATCGGCGGATAAATCAGCGGGGCCTATAAACACACCGTCAACGCCTTCGACTTTCAGAATATCGGACAAGGCTTCGATACCTGCCACGCTTTCAACCTGCACCAAAAGGCAGATCTGGTCATTGGCGGTTTGAATATAGTCCGTGATTTCAGCAAACCGCGACGCGCGACCCAAAGCGGAGCCCACACCACGAACCCCGTGCGGTGGATAGCGCACGGCGCGTACCAGATCGCGGGCTTGATCGGCGCTGTCGACCATGGGCACCAGAACCGTCTGAGCGCCAATGTCGAGCACTTGTTTGATCAGCCAGTCCTCACCGATGGGGACACGCACAACGGGATGACTTTCCGAGCTTTCAAGCGCCATCAACTGGTCGCGGATGCTGCGCAAATCATTGGGAGAATGTTCTCCGTCGATCACGAGCCAGTCAAATCCGGCGGTGCCAACGACCTCGGTGGTATAGGCATCCGCAAGGGCGAGCCAACATCCGAACAGGGTCTCTCCGGCGGCCAGACGCGCTTTGAAAGTGTTGGTTGGGGCGGGCATGGCGCTGTTCCTTTTGGCAGGGTGTCCGACATGGGTAGCAATGGGTCAGTGGTGGCGCAAGTGCAGCCCATAAAGCGGGGAGGCGGGCGAACAGATTGCAACACGCTCGGGCCGAAACGGCCACAGTTCAAATGTCTAAAATGCGTGCAATCCCTTGTATAAATGCGAAAGACATATCAGGTTTGTGGCATGGACCAGATACCATCACGCCCGAAGACGTCCAGATCGCTACCGATTGCCTTACTGCGCGCGCGCGAAAAGGTCATGGGGCCGATCCGCGAAATGTTGTCAGATGTGGATGTCACCGAGCAGCAATGGCGGGTTCTGCGGGTCTTGGAAGAAAACGGGCCGCTGGACCCGACCCATATTGCGTCAGAAGCCTGCCTTTTGATGCCCAGCCTGACCCGAATTTTGCAAAAGCTCGATGACAAAGGGTTGGTTCTGCGCTCAAACGATCCGCTGGACGGACGCAAACAGCGTATTGAGGCCAGCGATGCTGCCAAAGATCTGATCCGTCAAAATATGGCGACCAGCATGAATTTGACCGCGCAGATGCGCAGCACGTTGGGTGATGAAAAGTTTGAAACGCTGCTGGACCTGCTCAATGAGCTGGACCAGCTGGATTTATCCACGAAACACGGGACTTCGGCTTAGATCCGCAGCAGAGGCTGCAACAGTTTCGGTATCAGGCCTTTGAATTCCAACGGTGCGTCACTGACAGCCAGACAGATGCAATCTTCGTGAATGTCCGCAACGGGTGTGTGGTGCAGGTCTTCATCTGCCATGTCCACATCGCCACGTGCGAAGTAATCGTCCTCGTCGTGGAATGCGCCCTTCAGCACCATCGTCATTTCTGTGCCTTTGTGCCCGTGGTCCGGCATGGCCGCCCCAGCTGGAATGAACAAAAGCCGCGCTGTTGCGTCGGATGACGTCTTCAGAATGGCTTGTTTCACACCCATGCCGACGGGTTTCCATTGAATGTTGTCCAAGCCTGCACCGACATAGTGCTGCAAGGGGGTAGGCAAAACGGCATCCGGTGCAGGGGCCGCGGGTGCTTCTGGTGCGCCGCCTGCGATCAGGGCCAGTGTTTGCTCAAGGCTGCTTGCCGACATTTCGGCTTCATCCGTTTCAAGAAGCTCTCCACCCACGGCGTCAAAGCTTGCGGCCTGCGCGCGGCAGGTGTCGCAAAGTGAAATATGCGCGGCAACCATAAGGTTAAACGCCTCAGGCAATGTTCCCGCGGCATAGCCCATCAAAATGGCATCATTCAGGTGATGATTAATCGTATCTGTCATGCTTCGCTTCACTTCATGGTTCTGCGCAGGCGCTCTAGAGCTAACCTAATGCGCGATTTGATTGTGCCCAGTGGCAATCCGGTCGCTTCAGCGATTTCGCTGTGGGATAAGTCTCCGAAATAGGCCTTTTGGATCAATTCTCTTTGTTCGGGGGGCAAAGCGCTTAGTGCTTCGCCCAGTTTTTCGCTTTCTTCTTGCAAGACCAGAACATCTGCCTGATCCGGTTCTTCTTCCGGTCCCCATGCCAGATCCTCTGGTTCGGGTCGTCGCTGTTTGCGCAGCACGTCGATCTTGCGGTTTCGTGCAATCGTGAAAATCCACGTTGTAACCGACGCCCGCGCCGGATCGAACAGATGCGCCTTGTGCCAAACGGTCGCCATGACCTCTTGGCTGCATTCCTCGGCCAGAGTGTGATCCGCCCCCGACTTCATCAAGAACGATTTCACCCGGGGGGCAAAATGCTCAAACAGCTCGATAAAGGCTGCTTGGTCTTTCTGGCCGTGGACCCGAGCCATCTGCGTGACCCACTCCATCCGTTTTGTATTCGTCGTCTTGTTCACACTTTTGCGTCCCGTCGTGCCTGATTTGGCAGTTGCACCCTTATCAAAGCGGTTCAACGTCGCAAGGGCGCTTGTCGCCGGTTCAAGTTCAGCACGTGCTAACATGAAGTATTTACGCTAGAGCACCCTTTTTGGATCACTCGACCCTCAAAAAAATTCTTTATCATCCAGTTTGCCTGCGCGACCGTATGACTATGAAAGACCAAACACGGAAAGAGAATATCAATGCCATTCGAAAGCGGCCCCGCCGGCCACAAGAAAATTGCCATCATTGGCGCCGGTATTTCTGGAATGGGGGCAGCACATATGTTGGCCGATACCCATTCTGTTTCCTTGTTTGAATCTGAGAACCGTCTGGGCGGTCATGCTCGAACCAAGATCGCCGGTAAGAACGGTGACCAGCCTGTTGATACCGGTTTTATCGTCTTTAATTATGCCAATTACCCCCACATGGCCGCCTTGTTTGCTGAGCTGGACGTCCCTGTTGTCAAATCCAACATGAGCTTTGGCGCCTCAATCGGCGGGGGGCGCTTTGAATATGGTCTGGCCAGTTTGCAGGCTCTCTTTGCCCAGCCCAAGAACGCTTTGAACCCCAAGTTCATCGCCATGATCCGTGATATTTTGAAGTTCAACAAGCATGCCCTGACCGTTGCCCAAGACCGCACCCTGACCGTTGGTCAGTTTTTGAAAAAGCTCGGCACCGGGTCTTACTTTCGCGACTACTACCTGTTGCCTTTGTCTGGTGCCATTTGGTCGACCCCCACCCAGAAGATCATGGATTTCCCTGCCCATGCGATGATCCAGTTCTTTGAAAACCATGCTTTGTTGAACGTCACCGGCCAGCATCAGTGGTACACCGTTGAGGGCGGCTCCACCCAGTATGTTGAAAGGCTGGAAGCCTCCATGCGCCGCAAGGGTGTTGATATTCGCCTTGGCTCCCCCATTCAGTCTGTCCGCCGCTTACCCATTGGTGTCGAGGTCAAGTCTTGGGGTGCTGAATGGGAGTATTTTGACGAGGTCGTCTTTGCTACCCATTCCGATGACAGCCTTTCCATGCTTGCTGACCCATCCGCCCAAGAACAGGCCGCTTTGGGAGCCATCAAGTACCAGCCCAATGATGTGGTCTTGCATGCGGATTCGTCCGTTATGCCCAAGCGTCGGGTCACGTGGTCGTCTTGGGTCTATACCGAGGATGCCGCCGCGAAGTCTGACAAGATTGATCTGACCTATTGGATGAACTCACTGCAGCCCATCCCGATGGATGATCCCCATTTTGTGACCCTGAACACCAAGCGAACCATCCGCGAGGAATTGATCTACGATCAGGTCACCCTGCGCCATCCGGTCTATGATCTGGAGGCTTTGGCCGCCCAGAAAGACGTCGCCGCTTTCAATGGTACAAACAGCACTTGGTTCTGTGGCGCTTGGATGAAGCATGGGTTCCACGAGGACGGGCTTTCCAGTGCTGTGGATGTGGTCGAAGCGCTTAACGCGCAGTCCATGAGCATGGCCGCTGAGTGACCACGACCGTCGATCATATCGAAGGGCTGACCTACCATGGTCGCAAGGGGGACGTTAAAAACGCGTTTCGCTATTCGGTGGACTATGTGTTGCTGGATGCCGAGGCGCAGGTCGCCTCCCCAAGTTTGTTCTCACGCAATGGCCGCAATGTGGCCGCGCTTCAAGACAGCGATCATGGCGGTGCCCCCAAGGACGGTCGTGGTGCTGCGTGGATGCGCGATGTTTTGGAACAGCATCAGATCAAGGGCGTTGACCGGCTGTTGCTGCTGGCCCAACCACGGATGTGGGGGCATGTGTTTAATCCTGTCAGCTTTTGGCTGGGGTATTCGGACACGGACGCGTTGATCGTAGTACTGGCCGAGGTGTCCAACACCTTTGGGGACCGCCATTCCTATCTGTGTCATCACGCCGATCTGTCTCCGATCCTGCCGACGGATCGTCTGACGGCGACCAAGATTTTCCATGTCTCTCCGTTTCAACCAGTCGAGGGCGGGTATGTGTTTCGCTTCGACATAACGGACGACCGCATTGGCATCTGGATTGACTACACCCAAGCCAAAGGTGGCTTGATTGCAACCCTGACAGGTGCGCGGTCCCCTTTGACCAATGGCAAGATCCTAAAGACAGCCCTGCGCCGCCCCCTAGGGTCGCGCCGTGTGCTGGGGTTGATCCATTGGCAAGCGTTGAAGCTGTGGTGGAAGTCCGCTGTGTATCGCGCCCGTCCCGCGCCGCCCGATCAAGAGGTGTCGCGATGACCAATGCGATGCCGAACCGGTTGGGGTCTTATGCGATCTTTGCGGCCTTGTTGTCTGCTGCCGGATTGCCGATCTATATCCACGCGCCGAAGTTCTATGTGGACCAGTATGGCGTCTCTCTTGCGGCGCTTGGAACGGTTTTGTTTGGCTTGCGTTTGCTGGATGTTATCCAAGACCCGCTGCTTGGCAAACTGTCCGAGGCCTTGCGCCACAAGCGCGGTGTGTCTGTGTTGCTGGGCACGGGTGTCATGGCGCTGGGCATGGTCGGGCTGTTCGCGGTCGCGCCACCTGTTGCCCCTTTGATCTGGTTCGGGATGATGCTGACGCTGGTTTTCTCGGCCTTCAGCTTTTTGACCATCAACTTTTATGCGCAGGGTGTGACCAAGGCCGGATTGCTTGGGCGGCAGGGGCATTTGCAACTGGCCCGTTGGCGTGAAACAGGCGCGCTGATAGGCGTTTGTATTGCCGCAATCGCGCCTGTGGTTTTGGGCAACATGATGGGCGCGCCCTTTGCGGGCTTTGCAGTCGGGTTCTGTGTGCTGTCGCTTGCCGCGATCCTTGCGATGCGGGGCGAGTGGGGCGGGCAGGGTGTGACCCCTTCTATCGGCGTGCGTGCTGTTCTGGCGGACCCGCTCGCGCGGCGATTGCTGTTGATTGCTTTGGTGAACGCGGCCCCTGTTGCGGTCAGTTCGACCCTGTTTCTGTTCTTCGTCGAAAGCCGCTTGGACGCGCCGGGATATGAGGGCGGTTTGCTGTTGCTGTTCTTCTTATCGGCGGCTGTCGCGGCCCCGGCATGGGGCAAGCTGGCGGAACGGATCGGCGCGAAACCTGTCCTTTTGACAGCCATGGTTCTTGCCATAGCATCGCTTGGCATGGCGCTGTTGCTTGGGTCGGGGGATTGGGTGCTGTTTGCGCTTGTTTGTATTGGCTCGGGGGCGGCACTTGGCGCCGACATGACCTTGTTGCCTGCGATTTTCGCGGCACGGATGGAGCGTATTTCACCCTCTGCCGCCGAAGGCTTTGGGCTTTGGGCATTCGTGTCCAAGTTTACCTTGGCCTTTGCCGCCGTCGTTCTGTTGCCTGCACTTGACCGTGTGGGTTTTGAAAGCGGGGCGCAAAATTCTGATGAGGCTTTGTCGTTACTTACACTGCTTTACGCAGGCATTCCCTGCGCACTGAAACTGGTGGCAATCGCTTTGCTTGCCACAACTCAACTGGAGGAGACTTAAATGAGTTCTCTACTATTGATTATTCTCGGGGCCGCGATTGTTCTTGGCTTGGGGTATCTAAAGAACCGCTATGGATCATTTCTGGGGCAACAGCCCAGCGATTATGAAGGCGAAGAAAACCAGTTTGATTTACGCCGTCACTTGAATGGACCCATTGAGTGCGAAGGGGTTATCTATGGCCCGCTTGGCCGTGTGACATCCCGATTTGTGGGTGAGTTTCATGCGGAGTGGAACGGCAATGTCGGCATCATGAAAGAGCATTTCAAATATGACAGCGGCACCACCCAAGACCGCGAATGGCATCTGACGCTGGGCAATGACGGTCGTATTGTCGCCCGTGCCCCTGATGTGATTGGCGAAGGGTCGGGCACGCAGGCTGGATCGGCTGTGCAATTGAAGTACAAAATTCAGCTGCCCGAAAGCGCTGGCAGTCATGTTCTGGATACCACCGACTGGATGTATCTGACCCCAAACGGAACCATCGTGAACCGCAGTCAGTTCCGCAAATTCGGTATTAAAGTGGCCGAGCTGGTCGCCACGATGCGTCCCAAGGAAGCCGCATGACAGACTGGCAGGGCAAACGGTATTGGTTGATCGGAGCGAGCGATGGCTTGGGCGCTGCATTGGCGCATGTGATGAGCCGTGCCGGTGCCCATGTGATTGTATCAGCCCGTTCCGAAGACAAGCTGGCGGCCTTGGTTGATGACCTTGCGGGCAAGGCGTCTTATCAGACCATTGATGTGGCCGATCAAGCGAGTGTTGCTGCGGCTGCCGCTGCTGTTGGTGAGGTCGATGGAGTTGTCTATTTGGCCGGCGTGTATTGGCCTTTTGCTGCCCAAGAGTGGGACGCTGAGAAGGCCACCGCCATGGCGGATATCAACTTCACCGGATTGATGCGGGTTATGGGCGAGGTCGTCCCCCAGATGGTCGACCGCGATGCCGGTCATATTGTGATCACTGGGTCGCTGTCCGGTTTCCGCGGTTTGCCAGGGTCCATCGGGTACACGGCTGCCAAGGCGGCGACCATGTCTTTGGCCGAGTGTATGTATGCAGATCTGCGCAAGACCGGTGTGAAGGTTCAGGTCGCCAACCCCGGCTTTATCAAGACCCGTCTGACCGACAAGAACACGTTCAACATGCCCTTTATCATGGAGCCTGAAGCCGCTGCTCGTGAGATGTTCGAGCACATGAACGGTGATGGTTTCAAAAAGAGCTTTCCGATGTTGTTTTCGTGGGTGTTTCGTGGTGCGCAGTTCTTGCCGGATTGGCTGTACTACCGGATTTTTTCCTGATCCAAATGCGCCGCTTCGCGGCATTCTATTTTGATGCCTCTGGCGGGGATTTATTTGGAACAAAGAAGCGTGAGTTATAGCGCGCTTATTGCAGCTTCGTAGGTTGAGGTTGCTCTGGTCCAGACGTTTTGTTCGGAGTTTGGAAGGTCTTGTAGATAGGGCAGCAATTGGTCTGCGAAGTCTTCTGAGGATTCAAGCGGTAGAAGTGACGGCAGGTTGTCGATTGCCATCACGTCCAGTGGGGGTCTTTTGTGTACGCGGAGCGCTGGATTATCCCATGTTGTGACTGAATTGTAGACCTTGATGGGTGAGAAGTCGCTGTCGGGGTCGCAGGCTATGTCCCCGATAACGCTGAGTTTGCGCGGCGCTACAAGCGCTGAGTTTGGCACGAACACGGGTGTTCCCGGTCGTGCAAGGATGCAGTTCAGGAACAGATCATGTTGTAAGATTTCGGGGAAGGGCGCGCCCTTGGCAGTCTCATCCATGTCCCATTTGGTGCAAGCCACCCCCATTTCGCGGCACAGATCCGCAGCGCCCGTGCCGACGCGCCCGAGGGCTCCGATAATGATGGCGGTGGGGCGGTGT
This sequence comes from uncultured Sulfitobacter sp., assembly GCA_964636575.1. Classification (GTDB taxonomy): domain Bacteria; phylum Pseudomonadota; class Alphaproteobacteria; order Rhodobacterales; family Rhodobacteraceae; genus CAZWSE01. The sequence goes on from CAZWSE010000100.1 coordinate 9,901, forward strand.
TTGCCTAGGGTGATGAGCTCCGTTTGCAGATCAGCCAGCATATGCGTGGTGCTGGCATAGGGCGTCAGGGCAGCCGTGGTCGTTCCGTTTTGCTGTGCGATCCAAGTTTTGAGCGTAACCGCGGCCCCTGTGTATCCTGCCCAATACCCGAATGCCGCGACCCGTTTTCCGGTCTCGTCTATCAAATATTCCAGATCGAGAAGTGTGCCTTGCCCTTGTGCGAACCGTTTAAGCAGCACTTTGCCGCTGGGTTGCCCTTTGTAGGCATGTCCGAACAGGATGTGCCGATGCGAAAGGCCGCTTCTGTCCTCGGGCAGTTCTTTCAGCCCGAAGACCACCGCGTCTTTGGGCGCGCTGGGCCATGTCCCCGCTGCTGCGATGTCGCAGCCTGCCGCCTTGTAGTCCGCTGTTGGAATGCAGCGGGTCGGGCTGTCTTCGACGGTGACTTTCATTCCAGCTGAGAGCAGCCGTTTGGCCCCTTGTGGGGTCAGGCCGACCCGTTGCTCGTTGGCTCTACTTTCGGCGCGCACCCAAAGGTGGGTCATAGCACCCCGTCTTGCGCGGCTTTCACGACCGAGGGGCGTCTGGAGATGTTTTGCTGAAACGCATCAAGCTTGGGGAAATCGACGATCGAGACGCCATCGCTCGGCAACCATGTGCTGACAGTGTAAAGGTAGGCATCCCCGATGGAGAACCGGTCACCGCCCAAGAAGGGTGTGTCGCTGAGCACGTTTTCTTCGATGTAGGTGCAGTTTTCGGTTATGTTCTCAGTAACCTTGCTTTTCAGATCGTCGAAGGTGGAGGCTTTGGTGCCCCAACGCTCGCCCCTACCGCCCATGGCGTGATTGACGTGGAAGGTGCTGGCCAGATAGGTCATCAGGCTGCGCATGCGGGCGGCTTGGAATGGATCGGCGGGCACAAGGGCTGCATCTGGATAGAGCGCGTTCACGTATTCCAGCAGAGCGATGGTTTCGGTCAACACGCCTTGATCTGTGATCAGCGCAGGCACGCGACCTTTGGGATTGATTTTTAGGTAGTCGGGTGACTTTTGTTCGGAGGCTGCGAAGTCGACCTTCTTGAGTGAATAGTCCGCGCCGACTTCGTTGAGCGTGATCGCCACGGCGGCAGCGACGGTTTTCGGGGTGTAGTGCAGTGTCAGCATGGTGCGGCCTTTCGGATGAGTTTTATGCGGGTCAGATGTGGGTTTGAGCGGTGCGTCTGTCGGGCCTGTCCAGATGTGGAACAGCGTTGAACATGACGGGCGACCAGTGCCCGCCGATTGGGAACAGACGATGCACGGAGGTGTGCATGATCGCAAGAGCCACCCGCGCCATGGCCGGAATACCAAGCCCCATTGCCTGCGCCATCGCCATCGAGATTAGCCCGCCTGACGTCACGACCAACGCAGGGCCGGAGCCTTCTGCAATTTCGCGCAGGGCGTCTTGGACGCGGGTTTCAAACGCTTGATACGTCTCGGGCGGGTTTTCGATTTTGCCGTCTTTCCATGTTTGGAACACAAGTGGCAGATGTTCGGTGAAGGCGCCTTGTTCCGTCGGGAAGGGGTGCCCGTGTTGTTCTTCGATCAAGGTGGCGAGGGTGAAATATTCAAGCTCGTTCAGGCGTTCGTCGCGGGTGGGTTCCAACCCTGTTTCCATACCTGCTGCGGTTTCAATGTGCCGGGTCAGAGTGCCAGTGAAGAGGCGTGTGTGGTGTGTTTCAGAGCTGTTCAAATGCTCGCCCAGCCACGCCGCTTGTTGGTGGCCCAGCGGGCTGAGTTTGTCATAGCTCAGCTCGTCCTTGGCGAGAGAATTGGCCTGACCGTGCCGGATGAGCGTGATATGTGACATAGCTGTTCCTTTGTTGAGGCTCTTCTTAAGGAACCTGCGCACTGCCTGAAAGGGTTGGTGGCAAGGACGACGCGGTTTTTGCCCAAATGAAGGACCCTGTTTCGCCTATCGGAAACGCGGATTGGCGTAAAAATGGCGGATGGTGTCGTGATTGCACTGCTGTTTGCGCCCTTTGCATGGTGTAACCTTATCCAGCGCAAAGGGAGTGCCCACGATGTCTGATAAGATCCGTTTCACATTGGATGGAGCCGAAGTTGAGGCCGACGCCGGTCTGACCATTTGGGAAATTGCCAATGGTCGTGGTTTGGTTATCCCGCATTTGTGCCACAAGCC
>CAZWSE010000101.1:0-11727 GCA_964636575.1 uncultured Sulfitobacter sp.
CCAAGATCGTGTTTCTGGATGAGGTTGGCGCGGGCGTGAACCGCACCCTGCTCAATACCATTGGTGATGCAATTTTGCGCCTGAACAAGGAACGCAATTATACATTCGTCGTCATCGAACATGACATGGATTTCATTGGTCGCCTGTGTGATCCAGTGATCTGTATGGCCGAAGGTCGTGTGCTAGCCGAAGGCACCTTGGATGAGATCAAAGCCAACGAGCAAGTGATCGAGGCTTACCTTGGCACGGGGTTGAAGAACAAAGACAAGGTGGGCGCGTGATGGCTGACCCCTTTCTGATCGGTGACACGATGACGGGCGGCTACGGCCAAGGCCCGGATATTCTGCACGGCTGCACCATTGCGGTTGAGAAGGGTGAAATCGCAGTCATCGTCGGCCCCAATGGTGCTGGTAAATCCACTGCTATGAAAGCCGTGTTCGGGATGCTGGACGTGCGGTCCGGCAACGTGCGGCTTGATGGTGAAGATATAACTGCGCTGACCCCGCAGGACCGTGTCATCAAGGGGATGGGCTTTGTGCCGCAGACGTCCAACATTTTCACCTCGCTGACGGTGGAAGAGAATTTGGAAATGGGCGCTTTCATCCGCAAGGATGACATTCGCACCACGATGGAGCAGATCTACGACCTGTTCCCGATCTTGCGTGACAAACGTAACCAAGCCGCGGGTGAATTGTCTGGTGGCCAACGCCAACAGGTCGCCGTAGGGCGTGCCCTGATGACCAAGCCCAAAGTTCTGATGCTGGACGAGCCGACCGCCGGTGTGTCCCCCATCGTGATGGACGAGCTGTTTGACCGCATCATTGAGGTCGCCCGCACCGGTATCCCCATTCTGATGGTGGAACAAAACGCCCGCCAAGCGCTTGAAATCGCAGACAAAGGGTATGTGCTTGTGCAGGGTCGCAATGCGTATTCAGGAACCGGTAAGGATCTGTTGAACGATCCAGAGGTCCGCAAATCGTTCTTGGGAGGGTAAGAGTATGAAGTACCTCATTGCGCTGCTGGCAGCGGTTATCACAACACCTGCGATGGCGAACACGGTCTGCACCTTCACGACCGAATGTCTGGAAGGCGAAGTCTGTAACGATACTTCTATGCAGGTCACGCTGGCCCCTGATGCAGGCGCCGATGGCCGCTGGACAATGACCTCTGACGCGGAAACCCTGCAAGGCGAAGGTTTCCAAAGCGAAGGTCCGTCGCATCTGGTTTTCCTCAGCGAAACCACGGGCCATTTTCTAAGCATCGATGGCGATTTCAACGCGCGCTATTCCATCCACATGGAAGGCCCGTTTTCGATCACCTATCACGGTACATGCGAGGCGGGCGGTTAATGGATTTCCTGAACGCGATCATAGCACTGTCCAACTATGTGCTTATCCCCGGCATTGCCTATGGCAGCCAGTTGGCGCTTGGCGCGCTTGGGGTCACGCTGATCTATTCGATCCTGCGGTTTTCCAACTTTGCCCATGGTGACACGATGGCCTTCGGGGCGATGATCACCATTCTGGTAACATGGTGGTTCCAGTCGCTTGGCATCAGTCTCGGCCCGCTGCCCACAGCCCTTTTAGCCCTGCCTTTCGGCATTGCCGGCTGTGCGTTGTTGCTGCTTGGAACGGACCGCCTCGTTTACAAATTCTACCGCGCCCAAAAAGCAAAACCGGTCATATTGGTCATCGTGTCTATGGGCGTCATGTTCATCATGAACGGGCTGGTCCGGTTCATCATCGGGCCGGATGACCAGCGCTTTGCCGATGGTGAACGGTTCATCATTTCAGCGCGTGATTTCAAACGGATGACGGGGCTGGATGAGGGGCTAGCGTTCAAAACATCCCAAGGGATCACCATTGTCACGGCCATCGTCGTGGTTGCCCTGCTGTTCTGGTTTCTGAACAAAACCCGCACCGGCAAATCCATGCGGGCCTACTCAGATAACGAAGATCTGGCACTGCTGTCAGGCATCAACCCCGAACGGGTGGTCATGTACACATGGCTGATCGTGGCGGCACTGGCGACCACTGCGGGCGTGCTTTACGGGCTGGACAAGTCGTTCAAACCCTTCACCTATTTCCAACTGCTTTTGCCCATTTTCGCAAGCGCAATTGTCGGCGGATTGGGCAAACCCATCGGCGCTATCGCTGGCGGGTTCGTGATTGCCTTCTCTGAAGTGTCGATCACCTACGCATGGAAGAAAGTGCTCGGCTATTTGGCACCCGAGGGGATGGAGCCGTCCAACCTCGTTCAGCTTTTATCCACGGACTACAAACTGGCGGTGTCCTTCGTCATTCTGATTGTGGTGCTGTTGTTCAAACCCACGGGTCTCTTTTCAGGAAAAGCACTATGAGCAAATCGATGCAAAATATCGCCCTCTTTGCTGTGGTTGCGGGTCTGATCGTGCTCACGGGGGTCACCCAAGGCTGGAACGCGGCGCTTTTGATTATCAACATGGGGCTGATCTCGGCGATCATGGCCTTGGGGGTGAACCTGCAATGGGGCTTTGCGGGGCTTTTTAACATTGGGGTCATGGGGTTTGTGGCGCTTGGTGGCTTGGCCGTGGTGCTGATTTCAATGCCCCCGACCGAAGGGGCTTGGGCTGCGGGTGGACCACCTGTTCTGGCGGCTATGGCGCTTGGGGCGCTGACCGTGATTGCGGCCACATATGTCATGAGCAACATGGGGTCCGGACGCCGCCGGAGCTTGATTGTTGTCGGGATCATCGTTGCAGGGTTCTTTGTCTACCGGACGGTACTGGATCCGGCGGTCGAGCGGATTGAGGCCATCAATCCTGCCCTTGAAGGCTATCTTGGCGGGATGAACCTGCCTGTGATCTTTGCATGGCCCGTGGGCGGGCTGCTGGCTGCAGGGGCGGCTTGGTTGATCGGTAAAACGGCTTTGGGGCTGCGGTCTGACTATCTGGCCATCGCGACGCTTGGGATCGCCGAAATTATCATCTCGATCCTCAAGAACGAAGACTGGCTGTCGCGCGGGGTCAAGAACGTGGTGGGCTTGCCACGGCCTGTGCCTTTTGAGGTCGAATTGCAGAATGATCCGGCCTTTGTGGAACGCGCTGCAGGCTTCGGGCTATCGCCTATTGAAGGCTCTACGCTCTACGTGAAAATCGAATACATGCTGCTCTTTGCGGCAGTTCTGATCGGGATCATTATTCTGCTGCAACTGGCGCTCAACAGTCCTTGGGGCCGAATGCTGCGCGCGATCCGTGACAACGAAACAGCCGCCGAAGCGATGGGCAAAGACGTCACCGCACGGCACTTGCAAGTCTTTGTACTGGGATCTGCCATTTGCGGGCTGGCAGGGGCGATGATGACGACACTCGACGGGCAGCTCACACCCGGCACCTACCAACCGCTGCGGTTCACATTCCTTGTCTGGGTTATGGTGATCGTGGGCGGATCGGGGAACAACTACGGGGCCATCCTCGGCGGGTTCCTGATCTGGTTCCTTTGGGTGCAGGTCGAACCCATGGGGCTGACGGCGATCAACTTCGTCACTTCGGCGCTGGACGACGGGTCACCCATCAAAGCACACCTCATCGAATCCGCTGCACACATGCGGCTTTTGACAATGGGTGTGGTGATGCTGCTGGTGCTCAGGTTCAGACCGCGCGGGTTGATCCCCGAAAGCTAAAGAAGCAAGGGCAGGAAAACCCCCTGCCCTTTACCCTTTTTCAAATACTCAAAACCCAAAGGTCAGCGGCCCTTGAAAAGCCCGCCCAATATGCCGCGCACGATCCGCTTTCCGGTGGTGCCTTTCAACTCTTTGATAACCACATTGGCAATGGCGCCGCCGATGCTCTCGGTTTTGCTGCTGCGACGCGAGGTTGATCGCCCCACTTGCGGTGCATCAAAGCGGCGCGCTTTGGTGAAATCGCGCAGCTTTACGTCCTCGATCTTTTCCTCCGCTTCTTCGGCCTTTTCGGCCTCATCCGCTGCGGCGGCGGCACGTGCAGTCAATATCTCGTAGGCACTTTCACGGTCGAGCGGCTTGTCGTATTTGCCCGACATAAGGGACGCCGACATAATGGCAGCCCGCTCAGCTTTGGTGATCGGCCCAAGCTGGGACGACGGTGGCCGGATCAAGGTGCGCTCCACAACACCAGGCACGCCCTTTGGCAGTAGGAACGAGGTCACGGCCTCACCAACGCCAACCTCGCGAATGGCCTCTTCAGTGTTGAAGCGCGGGTTCTCGCGGTAGGTTTCTGCCGCCAGCCGCAGGTTCTTTTGATCGCGGGCTGTAAAGGCGCGCAGGGCATGTTGAACACGGTTGCCCAACTGGCCCAGAATATCGCCGGGCACGTCGGCAGGGTTTTGGGTGATAAAGTAGATACCAACGCCCTTGGACCGGATCAGTCGCGCCACCTGTTCCACCTTTTGCAACAGCGCTTTGGGTGCGTCTTCGAACAGCAAATGGGCCTCATCAAAGAAGAACACGAGCTTGGGCTTGTCGGGGTCACCGACCTCAGGCAGTTCTTCAAACAGCTCCGACAGCAGCCACAGCAAAAACGTGGCATATAACCCGGGCGAGGACATCAGTTTGTCTGCGGCCAGTATGTTAATCGACCCTTGGCCCTGCGCGTCCACGCGCATCAGATCGGACAGCTGCAATGCAGGCTCACCGAACAGATCGTTGGCCCCTTGGTTTTCCAGCACCAGCAACCGGCGCTGAATAACGCCTATAGAATTGGTTGAAACCGACCCGTAGCGCAGCGCGAGGTCAGAGGCATTTTCGCCCACCCAGACGAGCAAGGCTTGCAGGTCCTTCAGATCCAGTAGCGGCAGCCCTTGCTCATCGGCCACACGGAAGGCCACGTTGATCACGCCTTCTTGGGCCTCGCCCAGATCGAGAAGGCGTGAGAACAGCAGTGGTCCCATTTCGGCAACGGTTGTGCGCACAGGATGGCCCTGTTCGCCAAACATGTCCCAGAAAGTGACGGGAAACGCGCCATAGGTGTAGTCTGCGAAGGCGATTTTCTCAGCGCGGTCCATGAAGGGTTTGTGCAGCTTGTGGCTTGGGTCGCCGGACTTGGCGAGACCTGACAAATCGCCTTTGACGTCGGACAAAAACACCGGAACCCCGTTTTGGGAAAAGCTTTCGGCCAGAATTTGCAACGTGACGGTTTTACCCGTCCCTGTGGCGCCCGCGATCAGGCCGTGTCGGTTGGCAAATTTCAAATCAAGTGTTTGTGGTTCGGAGTAATCCGCCCCGCCGCCCCCGACAAAGATAGAATTGTTCACGTTTTTTGGCCCTCTTACGCCTAATGGTTCGGAATGAGCATACAAACTTAACCTTTAAGGGCCACAGTAGAATTGTTCCAAACGTAACATGTCCTCCTTTTCGTTTGGAACTTCCTCCCTGTCAGACTTGCCGCACCTTCGGGTGCGGCTTTTTTTTGGACAAAACGAGACCAAGAAAACTTGTGAAACGGCCCACTTAGCCGTTGACCTGCGGCACGGGCTTTCGTAGCGTCATGGCAATAAGTCGGCCAGTCCGACAGGGAGAAAAAAAGGGATGTCTTCATAAGAAGGGCGTCCCTTTTTTAATGGGCCGGATTCTGCCAGCCTTGCCTGTTTTTTTAACAATTCTTGTTGATCGGCCCTGACACTGCCGCGTTGGCATGGTAAATCTTCGCGCAATGACAAAAAAAGCGAGTGGTCTCATGATCAAATATCTTATTGCGCCTGTAGCGGTTGGCGTTTTGGCGACATCTGCTGCCTTTGCGCAAAGCACAGACACAACGACCGAAGAAGCCCCGAAAGTCGAAAGCCAGTTGAGCATGGGCGAGGACGCCAGCAAAGATCCTGAGCTTGGCAAGCCTTACACCAAAGCCACTGACGGTGCGTGGGAACAGCGCTGCATCAAGACAGAAGAGGAAGAAGACCCCTGTCAGATGTATCAGTTGATGGATGACGGCGAAGGCATTCCGGTCGCTGAAGTGTCCCTGTTCCGTCTGCCCGATGGCGGTCAGGCTGTCGCGGGTGCCACAATCGTTGTGCCGCTTGAAACCTCGCTGCCTGCGCAGGTTACCGTGGCCATCGATGGCGGCGCCGGTAAGCGCTATCCCTTCGCCTTTTGTAATCCTGTTGGCTGCTATGCCCGTGTCGGTCTGACCGATGCTGATATCAGCGCCTACAAACGCGGCAATGAGGCCAAAATTACAATTGTTCCGGCCCTTGCCCCCGACCAAAAGGTTGTGCTGAACCTGTCGCTGGAAGGCTTCACCGCCGCATATGACAAAGTCAGTGTGCTTGATCGGTAAACGACCGCCACCTTATCGAAGAACAGGTTCGGGCAGTCTGCAAAGGCTGCCCGTTTTCCCGTTTGGTCCTTGTTAAACCCGCCGCAGGGCCAGCACCGCGTTCATGCCACCAAAAGCGAAGGCATTGGTCAGGGCGACGGACACATCCGCCTCACGCGCTTCATTCGGGACAACGTCGAGCGCACATTCGGGATCGGGTTCCGCATACCCGATCGTCGGCGCGATCACCCCGTCTTTCAGCGCCATGATACACGCCAACAGCTCGACCGCGCCTGTGGCCCCGATCAGATGCCCGTGCATGGATTTGGTGGATGAGATCATCAAGCTGTCTGCATGGGCGCCAAACACGTCTGAGACGGCTGCACATTCCGTTTTGTCGTTCGCCGCCGTGCCTGTCCCGTGGGCATTGATGTAGCCGACTTCGCCCGGCGCGATCTGCGCATCTTGAAGTGCGCCGACCATCGCGCGGGCTGCCCCCTGTTTGGACGGCATCACAATGTCTGTCGCATCAGAAGTCATTGCAAAGCCTGCGACCTCGGCCAAAACCTCAGCCCCGCGCGCGCTGGCGCTTTCATAGGTTTCAAACACATAGACTGCTGCCCCTTCGCCCTGAACCATGCCGTTGCGGTTGGCTGAAAACGGGCGGCAGGCATCCTTGGACATCACCCGTAGCCCTTCCCACGCTTTGATCCCGCCAAAGCACAGCATCGCCTCTGACCCGCCGGTGATCATCACAGGGGCCACACCGCTGCGCACCATTTGAAAGGCCTGCGCCATGGCGTGGTTGGACGACGCACAGGCGGTAGACACGGTAAAGGACGGGCCTTGCAGGTTGAACTCCATGCTGACATGGGCCGCGCCTGCGTTGTTCATCAGTTTGGGCACAATGAAGGGATGAACCCTGTTTTTGCCCTCTTCATAGACCACGCGGTAGTTTTCATCTTGAGTGTTCAATCCGCCGCCGGATGTCCCGAGGATCACGCCTGCCCGTTCGGCCAGATGGCCTTCGAAATTCAGCCCGGATTGCGCAATCGCTTGGCGCGCGGCCAGAAGCGCGAACTGCGTGAACCGGTCAAACAGGGATATTTGCTGGCGGTTGAAGTGGTCGGCTTGATCGTAGCCCTTAACCTGCCCGCCGATTTGAACGGCTAGCCTGTCTACATCCTGAATATCCAAAGGTCCGATCCCACATGTGCCTGCCGTCATCGCGGCAAGGGTTTGCGGTACATCCAGCCCCAAAGGGTTGATCGTGCCGGCCCCTGTGATGACAACGCGGTGCATCTGTGGCCTTAGCCCTTGTCCGCGATCAGGCGTTCCAGCCCGGCGGTAATGGAAGCGACGGTCGAGATGTCAAAATCGCTCTCGCTTGGTGCATTGGCGTTGAAGGGCACAGAAATATCAAACTCTTCTTCAATAGCGAAAATGGATTCAACCAGTCCAAGACTGTCGATCCCAAGATCGGCCAGAGTGCTTTCAGGGGTCACGTCGCTGGGATCCAGCAACGCTTGTTCGGCGACGATTGCGATAACACGGTCTGAAATGCCCATGGCAGTGATCCCCTTCCGGCCCGTGGCTAGATTTAGTCGCTGTCTTTGCCTTTGAAAACCGCCTTTTGCAGGGCGGCAACGTCACGGAACAGACGTGGCAAGCGTCGTATCGATTTGTAGCCGTCGATATGGGTGTCCATTTTCACGGCCGGATAGCCCATCATAACGCGCCCTGCCGGGATAGATGTCAGGACCTTGGTGCCGCCGCCTGTGATGACGTTGTCCCCGATGGTCAGGTTGTCGCTGATCCCTGTTTGGCCGCCTAACACGACGTTGCGCCCGACGATCGTGGACCCAGCGACCCCTACGAGCCCGCAAATCAGGCTGTCGTCACCGATGGTGACGTTGTGGCCAATCTGAGTGAGGTTGTCGAACTTGACCCCGTTGCCGATGATCGTATCGCGGATTGATCCGCGGTCGATGCAGGTGTTGGCCCCTATTTCCACATCATCCCCGATCTGAACACCACCAAGGGAGTGAATCCGAGACCAGCTTTGCGCTTTCAATTCGCCTTGGTCGCCCAAGGTTTTGCGGACTTGTTCCACGCCGCTGGGTTCAGGCGTTACAAAGGAAAACCCGTCGCCCCCGATCCGCACGCCGGGTTGGGCGATGAACCGTGCGCCAATGCGGACGCGGGCACCGATGGTAACGGCCTCGCGCAGGGCACTGCCTTCACCGATCAGGCTGTCCGTTCCGATAAAGCACTGCGGGCCGATGCTACAGTTGTCTCCAATTGTCACGCCTGCGCCGATCACTGTAAGCGGGCCGATATGGGTGTTTTCACCGATCTTCGCAGAGGGGTCGATCACGGCTGAAGGGTGGATACCGGTGCCGAACCCCTGCCCCGGATCCATCATTTCCGACAGTCCAGACATAGCAAACCGCGGGCGCGGCGCGATGATGGCGGCCTTCAGTCCTAAGGCTTCCCAATCGGCACCGTCCCAAAGCATCGCGGCTTTGGCTTGTCCTTGGGATAGATCAGCGGCGTATTTTTCGCCCATGGCCAAAGCGAGATCACTAGGGCCAGCCGAAGCGGGTTCGGCCACGCGGTCGATCATGATGTCAGACGCACCAAAGACCTGCGCCCCAAGTGCATCTGCGATCTGTTTGACTGTATATGACATAGGCACCCCGCAAGACTTTCGCGGGCAGACCTACCCCTGAACGGCGCGCAGTTCTACCCCTGCATCCTGCAAGGCGCGCCAGATGTTGCGATCACGGTCATAGATGTCGCGGCGATACTGCATTTCGCCTTTGTTCGACGTGAAGGCGGTCCTGTAAATGATGTGGACTGGCACAGGCTGTTTCAGGGTCACGCGCGATTCCTTGCCCGTTCCAAGCTTGGACTGGAAAAGACCTTTGGGGTCGTTTGATTGCTTGGCGAGCAAGGCATAGGCGAAATCGAACGGGTCGGCCAAACGGATGCACCCATGGCTATAGGCACGGACTTCGCGGCCAAAGAGGTTCTTGGCGGGCGTGTCGTGCAGATAGATGTTGTATGGGTTCGGGAACATGAACTTGACCAGCCCCAATGCGTTGCGACGGCTGGGCGGTTGGCGCATGGAAAACGGGAAGTTGCGTTCTGTGTATTGCGCAAAATTCACATTCGCACGGTTCACCTTACGGCCCTTACGATCCGTAATTTCAATATGACGGACCGCGTTTGCGTTGCGCTTCAGTGCGGGCAGGTATTCCTTGGTGATGATCGAGCGCGGAACATACCAGCTTGGGTTGATGACCATATATTCCATCACATCCGAAAACTCGGGGCTGCGACGGTCGGAATCGTCTGCGCCGATGACAGAACGGGTTTCAAAGGTCACCTTGTCGTTGTCGATGATCTTGGCTGTGAAATCGGTGAGGTTCACCAAGACATGACGCTTGCCGCGATCTTGGTTCAGCCAGCGTTCGCGCTCCATCGCGACGATGACGGACTTCATACGTTCGGGCAGATCGACGTTGATCTGGCGCATGGTCGCGGCACCAGCTTCACCATCCGGTGTCAGGCCGTGGTCTTCCTGGAACTGTTGAACGGCCGTTTGTACCGCCGCGTCATAGGTCTGCGTGGCAGATCGTTTCATGTAGCCCATCGCTACAAGACGGTTGCGCAATGCAACAACAGCCGTGCCGGTCTGGCCGGGTTTGAGCGATTTGGCAGGCACATCCGCCCCCCAACCGCCACGCGCCATGCTGCGTTCCATGCGCATCTTGGCTTTCATCAAGGCGTTGTATTCGGTCGTCTTGGGGGCCAGTGATCTAAAGAAGGCGCGCGGCGCCGACCGAGACAGGTTGATCAAATAAGACGTGCGGTCGCGGTATGGAATGGAGCGGACAATCGCACTGTCGATCTTGCGCGGCTCCAGGATGCCGGTCTGCAAGTCACGGGCGTATTGTAAGAAGACACGGCTTAGCTCGACTTCGATCTGGCCCACATCGCGGGGGCTTTGCGCGGCTTTCATCTGGTCCATCAGTTTGGCTGTATTGTACCGCGCAGCAGGCAACCCGTGGTCACCGGCCTTTTGAAGTGCTGCCATCAGATGACGCAGGCGTTTGCGGTCATTGGCTGCGGGGTCCGTCCAGATCGCGTCATATCCGTTTGATTTATAGAAGGCTGCAATGTCCCGGTCACTGGCCGCGGCCTCGGAAACGGCCTGCTTGAAAGCGGTTACCTGCGCATGCGCCGGAGCACTGAGTGTCGCAAACATCAAAGCCAGTGCAAGGCATGCAGCGCCAAGTCGGGCCGTAAAAGAGAACTGATAAGAAAGAATCATGGAAACCCCAGATTTTGACGATTGAGCCGTATTGCCTGTCTAAAGACACAGCATCTCGTGTCTAGCCTAAGGCGGAAAATGACCATTTTGAGGGCTGTTTTTCTCTGCTCGCGCGTTCGTTTTTTAAGTTTTCGTTACTTTAGGATTGGTATTGCGCGAATTATTGCCTAAAAACGACGGAATTATCCACAGGCCACATTCACCAGTTGGTTCACGATTCGGTGTATGCAATAACAACGGCATCGGGATGAGACAAAAAAACTAGGGCGTAACATCGTCCAACGGCAGTACGAACGGGAAAATTGATGAGCAACTTCACGACGACTGGTTTGTCGCGACGCGCCCTGCTCGGCGCATTTGCGGCCACTGCAACAATTGCAGCCCCAACCTTTGCGAAAGCATCCGGGTTTCTGCGTGGTGCAGGTGATATTCGACGCCTTAAAATGTATTCAGGCCGCACCGGCGAAAAGATCGATATGATCTATTGGATCGAAGGCGAATACATCAAAGACGCGGTTAAAGAAGTGAACTACTTCATGCGCGACTGGCGTACCGATGGCGTCAAGAACATGGACCTTCGCACAATCGACGTGATGGCCGCCGCGCATAACCTGCTCGAAGCGAACGAACCCTACCTGCTGTTGTCCGGCTATCGCAGCCCGAAGACCAACGCGATGCTGCGGTCGCGGTCGCGTGGTGTGGCCAAGAACTCCCTGCACATGAAAGGCCAAGCGGCCGATCTGCGGTTGAACTCACGCTCCGTGCGCCAGATGTCGCGGGCTGCGCAAGCCTGTCGCGGTGGTGGTGTTGGCAGCTATTCCGGGTCGAACTTTGTGCACATGGATTGTGGCCCTGTTCGCAGCTGGGGCAGCTAAGGCAGCTTTTAGCGCGAAACCTAAAAGTCCAAAGGCACCTTATGCGGGTGCCTTTTTCTTTGGACGGGTGGATTAAGGTCAGGGTGCAAATGCGCAAGACGCAGGGCATCAGATCAGTGATCGGCTGCGGATTTAGCGATTGCGACCCCTGTGCTGCGGGTCTATATCCTGAGCCAGTGGACCATTAGCTCAGCTGGATAGAGCGCTGCCCTCCGAAGGCAGAGGCCAGAGGTTCGAATCCTCTA
>CAZWSE010000102.1:0-4258 GCA_964636575.1 uncultured Sulfitobacter sp.
TTCCAGCTTGGGGTAAGTCGTCTCGGTAGCATAATTCGACACGACGTGTGCGCGCGCCGCTTTGGACAGGGTTTCGCGTTGTGAAGCGTCGTTCAACAGGTCTGCCACAGTCGCCACCAATGCTTTCAAATCATCGGGGTCCACAAGGCGGGCGGTTTGTCCATCCGTTGCGACTTCGCGGGTTGCCTCGTTGTCTGACGCAACCAAAGCGCATCCCGTCGCCATCGCTTCGATCATCGACCACGACAGCACAAAGGGACGCGTCAGGTAGGTGTGGACGGTCGAGCGACGCAAGAAATCCCGATACGCGTCCTTCTTCAAGTGCCCGACAAAATGCAACCGTTCGAGATCATATGCATATTTCGCCAAAGCGCGCGTTTTGTAGCTGTCTCCGTCGGGCAGCTTGGGGCCGTAGTGGACCGTATCGTTTCCGGCGATGGCAACGTGCAGCTTCGGGAACTGCTTTTGCAGAACACTTGCAGCGGCCATGAACTGGGGGAACCCGCGCAGGGGTTCCATTCCGCGGGTGGCGAATGTCAGTACGGGTGAATCAGTAGGAATGTTGGCCAAAGGGCCGGAACCTGATGCGTCTGCAGGTGTGTAAAACGACGTGTTCACGCCATCATGAACGACCGTGCTCAACGCGCGCAGCAAGGGGGGTAATTGTGCGGCTTGATGTTCGGTCGGCACAAGAATTGCGTCTGCCGACTGCGCATCCAGCAAGAACGGCAGGTTGCGACACAGGGTCGAGGCCATCTTGTCTTCCGGGTTCGCAGGGACCGCATACTTAGGGACGTCAACACCGGGGTAGTTATACCACCATTCCAAGTACTGGACGAATTTAGTCTCGGGCCAAACCACTTTGACCAAACTGCCTGACCCCCAACCCGAATGGGCGACAACGACGTCCGGTGTATATCCGCCTTTTTGCAGGGCAGCGGCCAATCTGGAAAACCCTTGTCCGTTTAGAACTGCCAGCTCAGAAGCGCGTAGATAGGGGTGGATGTCCTTGCCGACTTCTCTTGACCGGCGATAGCCGACAACCCGCAGTCCGCCTGCTTGTACATGGGTTTTTCCGTCAGCAGGGATATGGGCGGCTGCGGTTGCAAACAGAACGTCCCACCCTTGTTTCATCAAGTGCAAAGCAAGACTGCCAAATTGGGCTGGAAAGTTTTCGTGAACAAAAAGGACTGTAGGCATCTATTGTGTATCGCTCGCTTGGTAATTGACACGGCATTGACACAAGTCGCACATCTTCGTCCGAATTTTGACAATTCATAACACGTAAACGACGCCGTTCATGCGCAGATAAACCATAAAATTCAATCATTAAACAGCCCTTAAGACGGACGTGTCATGCACGTCTCGGGAAGTGAGTATTGGGGAATACGATGCCTACAGGTTATCGCGTTACGCTTGGGAACGCTGCAATTGATCCGGGTGATGCTGTTTCGAACAGCGCAACCACGTCGTTCACGACGTCTCAGGTCTTGGGACCGGGTGAGGTTACTTGGACGAATGGCAGCTTCACTGATACGGTATCGGGTGTCTTCTATTTGGGGTCAGATGGGGAAGTCTACTTCATTCCCGACACAGCACCGGATCCGAATGCGCTAGGTGGAACCGCCTCAGTGGCCACCTACACTGGCTCCCAACCCAATCTGAATTCATACGATGATACGGACGGAACAGATGACGGGGTCATCACCACCGGCGATGGCAATGACACCATTCGGGGTGGAACCGAAGCGGACGGCGTTGGCGGACAAAACTCAGACACGACCAATCCAGACGATACAATCAGCTCCGGTGGCGGAGATGACGTTATCTACGGTGGGATTGGCGACGATAGCATCGATGCAGGCGCTGGTGACGATAGCATCATCGTAGAAGACGGGTTCGGGTCCGACTTTATCGATGGTGGGGCTGGCATCGACTCTATCGAAGTTGCGACAAGCGGGCCTGTTACAGTTGTTTACACAGACAACGGCGCGGGGACGATCACGGACGGCACCGATACGCTGTCGTTTCAGGGTATCGAGC
Source organism: uncultured Sulfitobacter sp. (assembly GCA_964636575.1). Lineage (GTDB taxonomy): Bacteria > Pseudomonadota > Alphaproteobacteria > Rhodobacterales > Rhodobacteraceae > CAZWSE01. The sequence goes on from CAZWSE010000102.1 coordinate 2,044, forward strand.
ATCTGCACTTGTCTGAACAAGGCGATTCCGTTGATGCGACCGGACTGGATTGGGGCGACGAGACCAACATCGAAGGGCGCGGCGGCAACGACACCATCCTTGGTGGGAACAGTGAAGACACCATCGACGGCGGCTCCGGCGACGACAGCATCAATGGGGGTCAGGCGCGCGACAGCATTAGCGGTGGAACTGGCAATGACACATTAGTTGGCGGCACCGGCAACGACACGCTGTCGGGCGACGACGGCAATGACACGCTAGAGGGTAACAACGGAAACGACGTCATCGACGGTGGCGATGGCAATGACACGGTGCACGGCAACTTCGGCAATGACACTCTGTTCGGCGGGGCAGGCAATGATACGTTGCAAGGCCACGACGGCAACGACAGTTTGGATGGCGGGGATGGGTCAGACCGATTTGTTGTCATGGACGGGTTCGGTGATGACACCGTTGTTGGCGGTAGTTTCGGGTCGACACTGGATCATCTTGATTTCCAAGGGCTGGGCGATACCGTTTCCGTCAACTTCACAACTGACGGCGCCGGAACCGCGACCAGCAGTGGCAACAGTGTCGAATTTTCCGAACTCGAAGTGTTCAGCCTTACCAACAATGCCGACAACTTTGATGCGCTGGGCACGTCGCAGGGCGTTACGGTCTACGGCTATGCGGGGTCGGACACGATCGCAGGCACAACCGCTGAAGACCACCTGAATGGCGGGGCGGACAACGATTCAATCTATGCCCACGAAGGCGAAGATACGCTGTACGGAGAGTCCGGCAATGACATCCTGCACAGCGGCGAAGGTGCCGACACCGTCTTCGGCGGCAATGGAGAGGACTCAATCTTTGGCGGCGACGGCGATGACTACGTTGATGGCGGCAACGATAACGACACGATAGAGGCGAACCGCGGGGCCGATACAGTTATCGGTGGTTTAGGCGACGATAACCTGTCGGGAGGCGCCGGTAACGATCAAGTCTATGGTCAAGAAGGCAACGATACGCTTTCGGGCGATGCGAACGAAGACCAGCTTTATGGCGGGTCGGGCGACGACACATTTATCGTCGGTGACGACAGCGGCAATGATACGATTGTCGGTGGCAACGATGGTGAAACTGTCGGTGATACGATCGACTTCAGCAGCCGCACCGCAGGGGTCACTGTAAACTACTCCAGCGACGCAGCCGGTTTGATCACCGCTGGGGCGAATACTCTCAGCTTCACTGAGATCAAAGGCATGATCCTGACGGATCAGAATGATACGGTTTACGGATTTAACGACACTGCCGGTATGATCATCGACGGTGGGGCTGGCGAAGATAGCATTGCATCCGGCGATGGTGACGACACCCTGATCGGGGGCGACGGGTTTGATACCTTGCAAGCCGGAGACGGCAACGACAGCCTTGTCGGCGGGCTCGGGACCAACCAACTCGAAGGCGGCGCAGGGGCGGATACGCTTGATGGATCTGGTGGCGGGTATGACTATGCCACTTACATCAACTCATCAGCGGCTGTTCACGTTGATCTCAGCGACGGGCTGACCGAAAGCGGCGGCGAAGCCCAAGGGGACACGCTGATCGACATCGAACAGGTCGATGGATCCGGCCATGACGATACGCTCACGGCAGGGTCCACAGGGCTTGAGCTTAAAGGCTGGGACGGAAACGACATAATCACCGGCGGGTCGGGCGACGACCTGTTGCGCGGTGAAGGCGATGCGGACACGTTCATCGTCGAAGACGGCTTTGGCTCTGACATTATTCAAGGCGGCGAAACCGGCGACGACAATGACACGATTGATCTTAGCGCGCTGACCGGGCCGGTCACAGTCACCTATTCTGACGTCGAAGATGGGACGATCACCGATGGGGTGAACTCGATCTCGTTCACCGGCATCGAAGCGATCATCCTAACCGATCAAGACGATCTGGCGGATGCTTCGGGTACCCATCCAGGGCTTATCGGCGACGCACCCGGCGTGGATGTCGATGGGGGTGCTGGAAATGACACGCTGCTTGGCGGACGTGGCGGTGACACGCTTGAAGGCGGCGATGGGCTTGACTCCATCGACGGAGACTACGGCGATGACAGCCTGTCCGGTGGGGCCGGCAATGACAGTGTCACGGGCGGGTCTGGCAACGATACCATTGCAGGCGGCGAAGGCGCTGATACGCTCGACGGCGGGCTAGAGGCAGACACGATTGATGG
>CAZWSE010000102.1:4358-9919 GCA_964636575.1 uncultured Sulfitobacter sp.
GACGACATTATCTACACTGGCAGCGGTGACGATTGGGTCTCTGGCGGCGCTGGGGCTGATACGATTTACGTCACCGGAGGCGAAAACACGGTCCTTGCGGGAACCGGCCATGATCGGGTTGCAGCCTCAGGGACCAGCGGGGCCTCTACCATTGATGGCGGGTCCGGCAACGATACGATTTCGACCTACGACGGGTTCGGCAATGCCGATACGATTACAGGCGGATCCGGTAACGATTCAATCGTGTCCTATGACGGCGATGACTACATCGACGGCGAAGACGACAACGATACGATCCAATCGGGCGACGGCAATGATACGATCTACGGCGGCCGCGGCGATGACCTGATCACCACGGGTAACGGCGATGACTGGGTCGATGGCGGCGATGGCGCAGATAGTATTTTTCTCGGCGGCAACATAAATACAGCCTTCGGTGGCGCAGGGGATGACTTTGTTACCACAGCTTTGTCTGCAGGTGCCTCTACCATCGATGGTGGCGCCGGCAATGATACGCTTTATGGCGCAGGTGCCGACGACAGTATTTCGGGCGGCGCCGACAATGATGAGCTTTACGGCGAGGACGGTAACGACACCCTCGAAGGCGGGACTGGCGACGACACGTTGGAAGGCGGCGCGGGCGATGACCGACTGCAAAATGGCAGCGGCAACGATACGGCCCGCGGTGGCGACGGTGATGACAACCTGCTTGGCGGATTTGGCAATGACCTTCTAGAAGGCGGCGATGGATCGGACACGTTCACTCTTGATCAACTGTCAGACTCCGACACGATTGTTGGCGGCGAAGGCGGAACCGATCAAGATGTCCTGGATTTCAGTTTTTCGACCCTTGGCGTTGACGTTACATATACGGGTGCTGACGACGGGACTTACTCTATTCCGGGCAGCGCAGGCACTGGTTCCTTTGATGAGATCGAAGGGGTCACAGGTTCTAATCTGAACGATACCATTTCCGCAGGAAGTGGTGACGATACGATCAACGGGTTAGACGGCAACGATGTACTCGATGGTGGTGCCGGAAACGACACTGTCGGCGGCGGTGCAGGTGAGGATACTCTAACAGGCGGGGCTGGCGACGATATTCTAACCGGCGGCGGCGGGGATGATACATATGTCATCACCGACGGAGACGGAAACGATACAATCTTCGGGTTCGACCTCGGGGACAGCGACAGCGACGGGTTCACCAACGACCAACTTGATGTCTCCGGGCTTATGGGTTCGGACGGGATCACTCCGGTCGATGCAGGCGATGTTGTTGTATCCGATGATGGCAGCGGCAACGCGCTTTTGACCTTCCCCAACGGGGAAACGCTGGTGCTGATGGGCGTGACGCCCGCACAGATCAGCGGGAAGCAAAACCTGCACGCTTCAGGGGTGCCGTGTTTTGTGCCCGGAACGCTGATTTCGACGACCCAAGGGCTGAAACTGGTGGAAACACTGGGCGCAGGCGATTTGGTTTTGACCAAAGACAACGGGCCGCAGCCTTTGGTCTGGACAGGCGCCCAAAAGTTGACCCACAGGGATCTGAAAGCCGCGCCAAACACCAAACCGATCGAGTTGCGGGCAGGGGCCTTAGGCAACGCCAAGCCCATTGTTGTGTCCCCTCAGCACTGCTTTTTGGTCAGGCCGGATCAGGGTTTTGAAAGTGAGCACTTCGTGCGCGCAAAGCATCTTGCCGAAACCCCGCTTGCACGGGTGATTGAGGAACACCGCCCGGTAACCTACATCCATCTGCTCTGCGCCAATCACGAAGTGATTGTGGCTGACGGGATTGAAACCGAAACATTCTACCCCGGTCCCCAAGCGCTTTCGATGCTCAAAGCCAGCGATTTGATTGAGATGGCGCAAAGCCTTCCGACCCTGTTTCAAGGTGGCACATCAAAAGGCTACGGCCCACGCGCCCGCGAGGTTTTGCGACGCAAAGATGTCCTGGCAAACTTTGGACGGGCCGCCTGCGCCCCTAGAGTTCAAAGAGCAATGGCGGCGCGATAAACCGGCAACCGGCGCGCAGCCCCATGCAGATCAGCTTGATCCTGTTGCAGAATGGGTAGACACAAGGGCGCAGTGATACATTTCCGGCAAAAGGACTGCACCCCATGATCGAACGCATCGGCACCACCGCCCGCGCCTCCAAAATCGTCAAGCACAATGGCATCGCGTACTTGTCGGGGCAGGTGGGCGAAGGCGCGACCATTCAGGACCAGACCGTTGAGTGTCTCAGTCGCGTCGATGCGCTTTTGCAAGAGGCCGGATCAGACCGCGAACACATGCTGCGTGCAACCATCTGGCTGGCCGACATGGCCGACTTCGCAGGGCTGAACGAGGTTTGGAACGCATGGGTTCCCGAAGGCCATGCACCCGCCCGCGCCTGCGGCGAAGCGAAACTGGCACGAGCCGAGCTGAAGGTAGAGATCATCGTGGATGCGGTTATCAAGTAGGTGCCTCTATGAACGCGAACCCCCCCGTCCCGATCCTGCGCAGCTTTGACGAAACCAAGGCCCGCGAATTCTATCTCGATTTTCTGGGGTTCAGCGTCACCTTTGAGCACCGATTTGACCCAACCGCCCCGCTCTACATGGGGGTCCGGCTGGGGGCGTGTGAGATCCACCTGTCTGAACATCACGGCGACGGAACCCCCGGCACTGCCCTTAGGATCGAGGTCGAAGATGTCGAAGCCTATTGCCACGCTCTCAACGCCAAGGCCTACAAGAACGCCCGCCCCGGCATCATGGATCAGGACTGGGGTTGGAAAGAAATGTCGATAGCTGATCCGGCTGGCAACAAGCTGATCTTCTGCACGGCGAAAGAAGCATAGCGCTTACCGCTCAAACAACACCGGAAACCAGTCTTCGCGCAACACCTGACCGGCGTGCATATCATGCCCCGGAAACGGCGGCGACGTCGGTCCGGGCCGTTCGACATACCGCGCATCATCGCCAAGCAGGCGCAGTGAAAACGCGCGACGCCGTGATCCGGCTTCATTGCCACGTGCGCCATGCAGGATGCCGTAGTTGAACGCCACCGCATCCCCCGGCTCCATCTCCCATTCGCGGATATCCATGCCTTCCGCGTCAGGGTCGGGCACGGGCATATAGGTATCATCATCAGGGTAGAAATTGGTTTCAGACAGCCAGCGTGTCGGCACCACAGGCTTGGGCCAATCATGGCTGCCCGCAACGCAGCGCAGGCTGGCATCCGTCACAGGATCAAGCGGCGACCAAAAGCTGACATTCTGGCGACCTTCCACAAAATAGTAAGGCCCGTCGGAATGCCAAGGCGTCGGCTTGGACGTGCCGGGTTCTTTGACCAAGACATGATCATGAAACATTTGCACGCGCTTGGATTGCATCAAATCCGCCGCGACCTCTGCGACAGGTGATGTGCGGATCACATCTGCGAATTCATCAATGCGGGTCCAGTTGCAATAGTCATCGAAAAAACGGCCTGTGTCGCCGTCCTTCAGGTTTTCAGCCGCATAGGGGCCGGGGTCGGTCATGTTGCGTTCAACGCCCGCGCGCAGGGTGTCGACGTGATCGGCGAACAAGCCTTTGATCAGCACAACGCCATCGGTTTGATAGGCGTCCACATGGGCTTGGGTAAGTAAAGGATGTGTCATGGGATAAGTGGTACAAAGATCAGGACTGCAACACCAGACGGATTCACCTAGTCTTGGATTTGATCGTTCGTGTCCAAGGTCTCTGTTTCGTCGTCGCGCGGGTCTTCAACCAAACGGTCGGTGACCTCATCAATCTTACGGGCAACGTCTTTCAAAGAAACAGAGGCCACATTCGACCCCGCGCCCGAAGACAGCCCCGGTATCTGCAACGGCTTCACAGCGCGGGCCACACCAGCCGCACTTTGCATCCGGATCACGCCATCGGTCAGCAAACGGGAATACAGCTGACCCGCCACATCAGCAGAGACACCCAATTGCCGCATCAAGTAATCAGCGGAGACACCGTTCTGGGCGCGGGCGATCATCGAAGCCCATGCATAGGTGACAGGCTTCACAGCAGGGGCCGCGCGGGCCATCGACACGGAAGGGGCCAGTGGCGCAAGGCCAGCGGCAAGGGCGGTTTGGGTAAACTGTCGTCTGTTCATAGGTCCAATATAGGGACGCAGCCGTCTAATTGCGAACAATTCGCAACAAAAAGATCAAAGCACCTGAATGACGTCTTTATCAATCGACAGCATATAGCCACGGCGGGCCACGTTCTTGACCAGCAATTCGCTGACGATCTGGTTGCCGAGTGTATCGCGCAAACGCTTGATACGGGTGGCGCCAGCGGCCTCGTCACAATCGGCAGAGGCACGACCAGATATAACGCCCTCAATCTCGGACCCGGACAACACATCATCGTCCATGCGGGCCTCGGCGAGCACGGATAGGGTCTCCATCGCGGCATCGGTCAGTTTGAAGCCAAGGTTGTTCAGGTACACGGTGTTCTCTTCGCGGCTGATCAGCAGGGAATTGACCTGAATGCCGACCCGCTCAATCTGCACCATCCGGCGGTTTAGGGTGGTCAGCATCACCAGAAACACCAAAGCGGCGATGAGCAGGGCCGTGGCAAAGATCAGCAGCACAAAGATCACCATCCGGTAGCTGGTCAAAGTGTCCGCAAATGCGGTGCCCGATCCGGCCATGATCTCAAGCATTTTGATTTCAGCCTGCGAGGTCAGATCGTTGTTTTCGACAAACAACTGTTCCACACGGGCATTGAACGCATTGGCATCGGGCAGGGTGAAGAACAACACCACCGCCGTAATCAACAAAATCGCAACGATGGCAGCAATCCCCATCGGGACCATGCGGGTGTTCACACGGGTCTCAGAAGGCGAGGAAGAATGGGCCTGCACTGGCTTTCCTTTCAGCTAGTCCTTCGGGTCCAAAAACAGAGATCACGTTCAGCAACGTCCAGCCACTGCCACGCATACGGGCGGCAAGCTCGGCGCGGGCGGCACCAACATCGCAAGCACCGCTGATCTGGACGACACCATAATGCAGCCGCAAGGGGTTATCTTGCTTGGCTTTGTAATCTGCATAACAAGCTGCCTGCGCGGCGGACCCCATAAGGGCGGCGGCGAAGGCAATCGGAATAAACAACTGTTTCATAAGGCCGACACTGCGCTGATTGGGACGGGTATTCAATATCAAGCCCGGTTTTGAGCGCCGCTATCGGATAACAGGGAGCCGTTATTGCCTGTCTTTCGGGGGGTGCCCCACCTTGGTGTCATCAGCCGACCGCTGTGGTTGGCACCCCGCATGAAAGGAATGACACCATGCACCGCACATTAATCTCAACCGTTCTGGCCGCCTCATTGGCCGTGACCAGCTTTACGACGACATCCGCCCAAGCCGGAGACCGCGATACAGCCCGCGCCTTGGCCGCAATCGCAGGCATCGCCGTTCTGGGGGCGATCATCAATGACCGCAATGATCGCAAGCGGACACAAGCGCAGACCGTGACGCGCGCACAGCCCTACAAACGGAACGACGTGTTCACCCATGTAGAGCCGCGCCGGATTGACCGCCATGT
>CAZWSE010000102.1:10019-11423 GCA_964636575.1 uncultured Sulfitobacter sp.
CGGATTGATCGGCACAGCCAGCCGCGTCGCGCCAACCGCAAACTTTTGCCGGGTCAGTGCCTGCGAAGCCTGCACACCCGTCAGGGAAAGGTCCGCATGTTCGGGGCACGGTGCTTGCACAACAGCTTTACACACGCCAACCGCTTGCCATCTGAATGCGGCATTCGGGTGCGGACAAACCAAGGACCACGGCGCGGATACGAAGCACGGTGCCTGCGGAACCACGGCTACCAGCTTGCACGCCGGTAAGTTTGACGGCATGACCGATCCATGCCTGACTTTCGTTTAGAACAAGAAGCCATGACGCGGGGGGCCTCCCGCGTCGCTGGTGTGGATGAGGTCGGGCGGGGGCCGCTGGCCGGGCCTGTGGTTGCAGCAGCTGTGATACTGGACCCAGAACTCATTCCAGAAGGTCTCGACGATTCCAAAAAGCTGTCTGCAAAAAAGCGGCAGATGCTGGCGGGGATCATTCGGCAAACGGCACAGGTTTCGATCGGACAAGCCAGCGTCGATGAAATCGATTACAACAACATTCTGCAAGCCAGCCTGCTGGCGATGACGCGGGCGGTTCAGGGGTTGGAAATACAGCCCGATTATCTGCTAATCGACGGAAACCAGACGCCCAAGGGCCTTCGCATGCCAATGCAGACCGTCGTCAAAGGAGACACCCTGTCCCAAAGCATCGCAGCGGCCTCAATTGTGGCGAAAATATGGCGGGATCAGCTGATGGTGGATTTGGCGCAACAGCACCCAGGGTACGGCTGGGAAACCAACATGGGATACGGATCAAAAAGCCACATGTCGGCGTTGCAAAAATACGGACCCACCCCACACCATAGACGGTCGTTCAAGCCCGTCCACAACATGTTGTATCAAGATAAAAACCTAACTGATTGATTCAATTAAAAACTTTACAGCGAATCACCTTTGACTCATCTTGGACCTCAACCAAAAGGCGCACAAAGCGTCGGGACAGAGGCAAGTAAGAATGACCAAAGAAAAGGGCGCTCCGGCGCTTCCATTGAACACGATCATTGATGGCGATTGTATTGACGCCATGAACGCTCTGCCGGAATGCAGCGTGGATCTTATCTTTGCCGATCCGCCTTATAACCTTCAGCTCAAGGGCGAATTGCACCGCCCCGACAATTCCCGTGTTGATGCTGTTGATGACGAATGGGACCAGTTTTCCTCTTTCGCCGCCTACGACACCTTTACCCAAGACTGGCTCAAGGCGGCGCGCCGGTTGCTCAAACCCAACGGGGCTATTTGGGTGATCGGCTCTTATCACAACATCTTTCGGGTCGGGTCTGCGCTGCAAAACGCGGGCTACTGGATCCTCAATGATGTGGTCTGGCGCAAATCGAACCCGATGCCCAACTTCCGCGGCAAACGGTTCACCAA
>CAZWSE010000103.1:0-8556 GCA_964636575.1 uncultured Sulfitobacter sp.
GAATGGCCCCTTTGGGAAGTCTTTATCCGTGGTCAACACGGGCTGTCCCATCGGCATGTCGGCAGCCTGCATGCGCCTGATGCATCTAAGGCGGTTCAGAACGCCCGTGACGTCTATACCCGCCGCAACGAAGGTGTTTCGATATGGGTGGTTGAGGCCAACGCGATCACGGCCTCGTCCCCTTCGGACAAAGGCCCGTTGTATGAGCCTTCTGAATCCAAGGTCTACCGGCACCCGACCTTCTTCGACATCCCCGACGACATAGGGGCGATGTAATGACTAAGGACGAGGCTCTGTTTCAGTTCCTGCTTCGGATGGGCGACAATACCCTGATCTTGGGGCATCGGGTCAGTGAATGGTGCGGCCATGCGCCTGCGCTGGAAGAAGATATCGCACTTGCCAACACGGCGCTTGATCTGATCGGGCAAACCCAGTTCTGGTTGGGGCTAGCCGGGGAGGTCGAAGGCAAGGACCGTGACGCGGACGCACTGGCCTTTCACCGCGACGCTTGGCACTTTCGCAACGTGTTGCTGGTCGAACAACCCAACGGGGACTTCGGCCAAACCCTGATGCGCCAATGCCTGTTCGATCTGTGGCACAAGCGGATGTTGGGAGAGCTGGTATCATCCACGGATCCCCGCATTGCAGAGATCGCCGAGAAAGCGTTGAAAGAGGTGACCTACCATGTGGAGCGGTCGGCTGACACCGTGATTGCGCTGGGCGACGGGACAGACGAAAGCCACGCAAAGATGCAAGCCGCGCTTGATCTGCTATTTCCCTATGCAGGCGAGATGTTTGCAAGTGACGATGTGGATGCGGCTGTGTCGAAGGCTGGTATCGCCCCTGATCCGGCCAGCTTGCGTGAAGGCTATGATGCAGACCTAAGCGCCGTGATGACCGAGGCCACACTGACCATCCCCGAAGACCGCTTTGCCCATAAAGGCGGCCGCACGGGCGCGCAGCACTCCGAGCATCTGGGCCGCTTGCTGACGGACATGCAATGGCTGCAACGGGCCTATCCGGATGCAACGTGGTAGCAGCCATGACCCGTCCAAGCACTGATCAGATCTGGGACTGGTTGGGCGATGTGCCTGATCCTGAAATCCCTGCGATATCGTTGACCGATCTTGGGATTATTCGGGACGTGGCCTGGAACGGTGACACACTGCAAATCACCGTCACTCCGACCTATTCCGGCTGCCCTGCAACGACGATCATCAATCTGGATATTGAAACGGCCCTGCGTGGGCACGGGATCGATAAGCTGGAACTGAAACGCCAACTGTCACCCGCTTGGACGACGGACTGGATGACCGACAGCGGCAAAGCCAAACTGGAAGCCTACGGCATTGCACCCCCACGCCCCGCAGGTGGGCCAAGCCGCTGCCCGCGCTGCCACAGCGAACAGGTCGAAAAACTAAGTCAATTCGGGTCCACCCCTTGCAAAGCCCAATGGCGCTGTCAGGATTGTCTGGAACCGTTTGACTACTTCAAGTGCATCTAAAGAAAGACCGCCCGTGGCCCGTTTCCATGACCTAACCGTGACCGAAATTCGCAAAACCATCCGCGACGCTGTTGTAGTGACATTGCAGCCTGCGGATGCAAGCGCTTTTGAGTTTACACAAGGCCAATACCTGACTTTCAAACGCGACTTCGACGGGTCTGAGCTGCGCCGCAGCTATTCTATCTGTGCGGGCAAAGAGGACGGGCTGTTGCAGGTCGGGATCAAACGGGTCGATGGCGGTGCTTTTTCAACATGGGCCAACACCGAACTTCAGGTCGGCGATGTGATGCAGGCGATGCCGCCGATGGGTACCTTTTTTACCAAGATCGAGCCGAGCCAGCACAAGCACTATCTGGGCTTTGCGGGCGGGTCAGGGATTACCCCTGTCCTTTCGATCCTGAAAACCACTTTGGCCGCTGAACCCGATGCGCGGTTCACGCTGGTCTATGCCAACCGCGGTGTGAACACGATCATGTTCCGCGAAGAGCTGGAAGATCTGAAGAACACTTACATGGGTCGCTTCACCGTGATCCATGTGTTGGAAACCGACACGCAAGATATCGACTTGTTCACCGGTCGGGTGACCGAGGAAAAATGTGCCCAGCTGTTTGCAAACTGGATCGACATTTCCAGCGTTGATACAGCCTTTATCTGCGGGCCGGAGCCGATGATGCTTGGCATTGTCTCTGCCTTGAAAGCGCATGGATTGGACGACAAACAGATCAAGTTTGAACTGTTCGCCAGTGGTCAGCCAGGCCGCGCCAAACAAAAGGCACTGTCCGCAAAGGCTGAGACACAGAACCTGACGACCGCCACGATCACGCTCGACGGGGCGACCCAGACCATCAGCTTTGCCAAAGATACCAGCGTTCTGGATGCCGCTTTGGACAACGCGATGGATGCACCTTTCGCCTGCAAGGCGGGGGTCTGTTCGACCTGCCGCTGCAAGCTGTTGGAAGGCGAAGTCGAAATGCTGACCAACCACGCGCTTGAGGACTACGAGGTCGAGAACGGGTATATCCTGTCCTGCCAATCCTACCCGCTGACCGACACGCTGATCGTCGACTACGACACTCACTAAGCCCTGACCAACAAAGGACGTCCCATGACCCTGCAACCCATCAAAAGCTTCGCGGCAGGCCAATGGATTGCCCCCGACAGCAGCGCCCGCCCTATTGCAGATGCGGTCACGGGCGACGTCTTTGCACAGGCGGGCAATGCAGGTTTGGATGCGCAAGCCATGTTAGATCATGCACGGACCAAAGGCGGCCCAAACTTACGCGCGATGGGCTTTCATGACCGCGCCAAAATGATCAAAGCCCTTGCGACCCATTTGGGGCAGCACAAAGACGCGCTCTATGATTTGTCCTTTCGCACGGGCGCCACGCAGAAAGACCACCTGATCGACATTGATGGCGGTATCGGCACAATGTTTGTCTTCGCCTCTAAAGGACGACGCGAAATGCCGGACGGGCATGTCTATGTTGACGGCGATGTGGAACAGCTTTCGCGCAATGGCACCTTCCTTGGGCAGCACATTTGCACACCGCTGCAAGGGGTGGCCGTGCATATCAATGCCTTCAACTTTCCGGTTTGGGGGATGCTTGAAAAACTGGCCCCGACCCTTCTGGCTGGCGTGCCTGCCATTGTGAAACCGGCCACAGCGTCCTGCTATGTGACGGAGCTTGCGGTGCAGATCATGCTGTCCTCGGGGATACTGCCCGAAGGCGCCTTGCAACTGGTTAGTGGCGGCTTGGGAGATATGCTTGACCATTTGACGATGCAGGATGTGGTCAGCTTCACAGGCTCTGCGGCGACTGCGCTAATGCTGCGGTCTGCGCCCCATATTCTGGAAACGGGTGTCCGGTTTGTGGCCGAACAAGACAGTCTGAACGCATCGATCTTGGGGGCGGATGCCGTGCAAGGCACGCCCGAATTCGATCTGTTCGTCAAAGAAGTCCACCGTGAGATGACGACCAAGGCAGGTCAGAAATGTACCGCCATTCGGCGGATCATGGTGCCGGATGCGCTTGTGGGGCCTGTGGCGGATGCTCTGTCTGACCGGCTCAGCAAAACGATTGTCGGCGACCCGCGCGATGCAGCAACGGGCATGGGCGCATTGGTCTCAGCAGGCCAAAAGGCGGATGTACTGGAAAAAGCCACGACCTTAGCGACCGAGGCGACCTGCGTTTTCGGAGACATGGACGCCTACGCAGGCAAAGGGGCTTTCGTATCGCCCTTGTTGTTCCGCTGTGACACCCCCGACACCGCGACACGCATCCATGACACCGAAGCCTTCGGGCCTGTTTCAACCATCATGGGGTACAGAGACACAGATCATGCGATTGAGTTGGTCAACCGTGGGCAGGGCAGCTTAGTGGCATCGGTTATCACCCATGACACCGATTTTGCAAAAGAAGTGACCTTGGGGGCAGCGGCCTATCACGGCAGGCTTTACTTCAACGACCGTACGTCCATGAGCGAATCCACCGGCCACGGGTCGCCCTTGCCGCACATGGTGCACGGTGGTCCGGGACGGGCTGGCGGCGGTGAGGAACTCGGCGGGGTGCGCGGTGTGATGCACTACATGCAACGGACAGCGATCCAAGGCAGCCCTGATATGCTAAGCGCGATCACGGGGCAATACGTGGCGGGCGCAACCCAGACCAAAGGGCCAGCGCATCCCTTCACACGACGGTTCAATGAGCTGTCGATTGGGGAAACGCTGAACTCGCCCGCGCGTGTCGTGACGATGGACGATATCGAAACCTTCGCGCACTTCACCGGCGATACATTCTACGCGCACATGGACGACGCTGCGGCCAAACGAAACCCGTTCTTTCCGGGACGTGTCGCGCATGGATACCTGTTGCTATCCTTCGCGGCGGGTCTGTTTGTGGAACCCAACGAAGGGCCGGTGCTGGCCAACACAGGGCTGGAAGACCTGCGGTTCATGAAACCGGTTGAGGCTGGATCAGCGATCAAGGTGCACCTGACAGTGAAACGCAAAACCCGCCGTACCGATGACTACGGAGAGGTCCGTTGGGCCGTGCGCCTCACAGATCAAGAGGATGAGGCCGTCGCTGAATACACCTTGCTGACGATGAACGCTTACTAGGCAATCGCCGCGGCACCGATATATTTCAAGTATAAAGTAATTGATTGTGACGGGCCTTGGCCCTAGCTTTCAATGCAAGCACAGATGACCCCAAAGGACCAACCCCATGTCGCACCCTACTTACCGTCCAGAGCTGTTCGAGCTTCCTGATGATGTCATCTATCTCGATGGGAACTCTCTCGGGCCGCTGCCGAAATCTGTGCCAGCGCGGGTGTCCGACGCCGTTCATACCGAATGGGGACAAATGCTGGTGCGCGGGTGGAACAAAGCCGGTTGGTTTGAAATGGCAGACCGGATTGCGGGCAAACTGGCCCCATTGATCGGGGCTGACCCTGCATCCGTGGCAGTTTGCGATTCAACATCTATCAACCTGTTCAAAGTCCTCAGCGCCGCCCTGACCCTGAACCCTGACCGCCGCGTGATCTTGTCGGATAAAATGAACTTCCCAACAGATTTGTACATGGCGCAAGGCTTGGTTCAGTTCAAAGGGGACGGGTACGAGGTGAAAGCCCTGCCATCGGACCAAGTCGAAGACGCGATTGATAACAGTGTGGCCGTTCTGATGCTGACCCAAGTCGATTACCGCACAGGCGCACGGCGCGACATGAAAGCGCTGACCGCCAAAGCCCATGCAGCGGGGGCATTGGTGATTTGGGATCTGGCCCATTCGGCAGGGGCTTTTCCTGTGCACCTTGACGAGTGCAACGCTGATTTTGCAATTGGTTGCGGGTACAAGTTTCTGAACGGCGGACCGGGTGCGCCCGCGTTTTGCTATGTGAATGGAAAGCACCTTAGACAGGTAAACCCCGCGCTGTCGGGGTGGATCGGGCACAAAGCGCCGTTCGACTTTTCTTCTGACTATGAACCCGCTGACGGGATTGACCGGATGAAGGTCGGCACGCCGCCTATCCTGACCATGACCGCGACCGATACGGCGATGGACATCTTCGCGGACGTCGACATGGACCAGTTGCGCAGCGACAGCCAGATGCTGGTTGATCACATGATTGCAGAAGTAGAAGCGCGCTGCCCCGACCTGACGCTTGCCACGCCGCGCGATGCGGATGTGCGCGGAAGCCAAGTGTCCTTCCGGCACGAACATGGCTACGCGATCATGCAGGCCCTGATTGCCCAAGGCGTGATCGGCGATTTCCGCGCGCCCGACATTTTGCGGTTCGGGATCACGCCGCTTTATCTGTCCAAAGACGACATCACCCGTGGTGCCGAAATACTGGAACGGATCATGCAAGACCGGCTGTGGGACACGCCCGAATTCCATACTCGCGCCAAGGTGACCTGATATGCGCATAGCAGTTGTCACTGGGGCCGCTGGCGGTATGGGACGGGCGATTACGGCCAAGCTGATCGCAGATGGGTTGCATGTTGTGGGGCTCGATCTCGACGAAGCCGGACTGGCGGATATGGCAGGCGACGGGTTCACGGGAATGGCTGTTGATTTGACGGATGCCAGCGCCATTTCAGACACATTTGGGCGGATTAGGGTCGAATTTGGCGGCATAGACGGGTTGGTCAACAACGCAGGCACCTGTTTCATGTCAGAGTTTCCAAGCATCCCCGAAGATGAGTTTGAACAGCAGATGGCATTGAATTTCTCGGGCGCATTTCATTGTTGTCAGGCGGCGGTTCCGATGATGTTGAAACGGGACGGGGTGAAGAAAATCGTCAACATTTCCTCCAACGGGGCCTATAACTTCGACGTCTTTGACCCGCCGCATTATAGGGCATCGAAAGCGGCCCTAGACACGCTGACAAAGGATCTGGCGCGCCGATATGCGCGGGACAAAATCGCCGTCAATTCGATTGCCCCTGCGATGACAGAAACGCCGTTGTTTGGGGTGGTCAGCCAAGAGGTGCTGGATAAAGCCATCGCGCAAATGCCGCATGGCCATGCGATGCAACCCGAACAAATCGCCGCTTGGGTGTCGTTTCTGATGTCCCCTGCGGGCGATGTCAGCAGCGGGAACGTCATTATTCTGAACCAAGGGCGTGACGTCCGCTAACTGTAAAACGCAGGCGCCTTGCGCAGGGTCGGCCATTGCTCGGGCGAGTGGCCGTAGATCACGAAAGCGCCTGTTTGATCGGCCAAAGCCATCAACCGCTGCGCGTGATGCAAACCTTGTTCTGCATCCCACGACCCTTCAAACCGCTCGTCAATCTCGGCGGGGCGCGAGATTGCATCGCTGGTCAGCAAAACAGACCCTAATTCAGGCAAATTGAGCCAAAACGCCAGTTGACCGGGCGCATGGCCAGGGGTCAGAAACACCTTGAAATCTGGCCCAATCTCAACATCACCCTCAACAATCACATAGTCTCTGTCCGGCCAATCATAGGGCTGCACATCGCCCCAATACATCGGCTTTGGCAAAGCCCGTTCTGGGGCAGAAATCAACATTGGCGCGTGCATAAAATCGTTGATCCCGCCCATGTGATCGATGTGCGTATGGGTCAAGATAAAAAGATCAACGTCAGATGGTGCCTTGCCCATCAAAGCCAGCTGTGGGGTCGGTTGGTGTTGTGGACCAAGGTCAAGCACTTGCCCGAAGGCACCCAATTTGTCCTCAAGCGACGCGGCCTCAACATCGCCCACGTACTTCACCGGAAACCCTGAATCGATCAGCACCGTTTCACCCGCATCGGTTTCAATCATGAACCCGTTGATGCCGATGACGCGCCCGTTGGCGTGCACCTGAAACAGGCCAAAGTCCAAAACAGCCAGCTTTACAGGGCGGCCTTTCAAGATCCGGTGCGTTTGCATCTCTGGACTGTCCTTTCGCTTGGTGCTCAACTGTCTCCATGAAAGTCGAAATTCACACCCTGTTTCAATACCTGCTTGATACCACAACTGCGGACCCACAAGCGATTGTCGGGTTTTCATTGTCCGAAAGCCCCCGGCTAGAAGCGTTTTTGGGCGATTTAGACCCTAATTTGAGCCTCGACTGGAACGGGCGTGACTTTCGGGGCCTGCCCGAACTGCGAACTCATGTATTACGTCAAGCGGGGCTGGACGGCACATGTGCTCTAAACGATGTTCTGATCACCGCCGGTGCAGCTGAGGCGAATTATCTGGTTCTGCGACAGCTTTTGAATGCTGGCGATGAAATCGTGGTGGAATCCCCCGGCTGGCCCCAAGCCGCCGTGATCGCCAAGGCCGAGGGAGCCACCATAAAGACCGTACACCGCGACGAATCCGACGCTTGGCGTCTGCCCTTGGACAGACTGCGGGAAGCTGTGACCGACAAGACCAAGCTGATCTTTCTAACCAATCCCAACAACCCGACCGGGCAACGATTTGAGCGGGCTGAGCTGGAAGAAATTGTCCAAATCGCGGATCACGTCGGGGCTTGGCTGCTGGTGGATGAGGTCTACTCAGGGCTTGAGTGGGACGGCCCACGCGCGCCGTCGATTGCGGGCATGTATGCGCGGGGGATCACCACAGGGTCCGTCTCCAAGGGGTTGGGCCTGCAAGGGTTGCGCACGGGCTGGCTGATTTGCCCTGATCCTGATCTGGTCATGGATGCCGTGATTTTGCGGGAAAACGGGTCCGAGATTATGAATGTCATGGGCGAGGTGATCGCCGAGATCGCGTTAAGACCGGACAGGTATTCGCAAGCTATGGACAAGGCGCGGGAAGATGGTTTGGCGAACCTTGCGACCTTGAGTGCCTTTATCGAAGACAGCCCTCATCTGACGTGGGTGCCGCCCCGCGCAGGGCTGATCGGGTTAGCGCGATTGCCGGATGGGGTGGACAGCGACAGCTTTGCAAAGCGGTTGTTGCAAGACCCCTACCGCACGTTTCTGCTGCCCGGTTCCGCCTATGATCACCCGCACCACATTCGGGTTGGCGTTGGCGGCGGTGCGGGGGTGAATGTGCTGGATGGGTTGGAGCAGGTGGGGCGGCTGTTGAGCGATTGGG
>CAZWSE010000103.1:8656-11310 GCA_964636575.1 uncultured Sulfitobacter sp.
CCTAACCCAACGTCGCTTGCAATGCCTTAAACCCGCGAAACCGCACCCTTCTGCCCCGCTCTGCGTGTTCGATCCGGTACTTCGGATACCGCTGCACAAACTTGGCCACCGCAATCCGCCCTTCCATGCGTGCAAGCGTAAGCCCGACACAGGTATGCGCGCCACCTGCGAAGGCCAGATGCTTGTTGGGACGGCGTGACAGGTTCAACTGCTCGGGCGCATCGAACTCAGCAGGGTCACGATTGGCAGCCCCAATACACAGATGCAGATCCGTTCCTGCAGGTATGTCTGTGCCGTTCAAGGTGATGTCTTTGGTGGTCAGACGGTTGCCAAACTGGTTCGGGCTTTCAAAGCGCAGCATTTCATCGACGCCTGTGACCATAACATCAGGTGAAGCCAGAACAGCGTCTCGCGCGGCGTGGTCTTTGCCCAACGCCCAAAGCGCGCTGCCGATCAGATTGGTCGTCGTCTCGTGTCCAGCGTTCAGGATGAAAATGCAATTCTGATACAATTCCTGCGCGGTCAGGTTGCCTTCGGTTGAAAACATCAGACGGGTCAGAACGTCTGTTTCGGGATCACCGGGGGCCTTGCGTCTGTCCGCGACAAGATCGGTCAGGTAGGCCACAAAATCGGTCACGGCCTTGTTGCCCTGATCATGCTGCGCTGGTGACAAAGCAGGCTCTAACGCGCCCAAAATGGCCAAAGACCACCCTTGTAACGGCCCACGCTCGTCGCGAGGGATATTGAACAGGTTGCCAATGACTTCGATCGGGATAGCCCCCGCAAAGCCCTCGATCAGGTCAACAGAAGACGCACCTTCCATCTGATCCAAAAGCTGATCGACCAAAGCAATCAGCCCCGGTTCCATCGATCCAAGCGCGCGCGGGGTCATCGCGCCGACCATGATTTTGCGCACGCGGGTGTGCAAAGGCGGGTCGTTGAACACCAGCGAGGTCGTGTGATGCTCAAACAACGGGGTGTCCCCGAACTTGGGTTTGAAAACGGATTTCTTGTCAGAAATGAAGGTATCCGTATCGCGGTAAATGCGATCCAGATCGGCATGGCGACTGATTATGAAAGACCCGTCAGGCTGCGGATGCACAGGCGAGTTGTCCCGCAACCACGTATAGGTCGGGTAGGGATTGTCGTGAAAACTGTCTGGTAGGTCGGTCAGTACAACATCCATTTGGACACTCCTTAGGGGATACATTGCTCACTCAAAACGGGCGTCGTCAATCAGGGGCATGGCGAAGTTAGGGGCGATAGCGGTCCAAATTTGACGCCGTTGCCGTTAGGGAATCACCACATAAAGAAACTTGGGAATTCACATTCTGTAAAATACAACCTAAACGAGAAGTCGGAAAGGGCTTACGGCACGATGACGGATCGAAAATTTATCGTTTTGATGGTTGATGATGACAAGGATGATATCTTTGCAATCAGACGCGGTTTTCAGAATGTGACGGTGGATGTTGATTTCCAAGCTGTTCCGAGCCCGGCCGCCTTGTTCGACCACCTCAACGATTCAAACCACGCACATCCTGACCTCATTTTACTGGACGTGAACATGCCGCGTATGAACGGATTTGAGGTTCTGGAACGGCTTAAATCCAAAGAGGAATGGGCCGGTATTTCGGTTATCGTCCTTTCCACATCCGCAAACGAGTCTGATCGGATGAAGGCCAAACAGCTTGGCGCAACTGACTTTGAAACCAAGTTCAGTTCGATGGCGGTCCTCGAAAAATGGGTCCAAAGGGTTGAAAACTTCCTCAAAATACAATCTTAACGGTGTTGAACAAGTTAACGCTATCTTAACGATTCTAAACAAATGGTTAACGCCTCACCACGGTCGCCATTTGTCTGGTTGATGGGTCCAGAACAGAGTGAATCGGAATGCCGAAAAAGAGCGATACAGAATCTAGTGTGACAATCGTTGCAATCGGGGCCTCCGCCGGTGGTTTGGACCCCTATGAAAGGTTCTTTGACAATACCAAGGATGATTCAGGCGTTGCCTATGTCATCATCCAGCACCTGTCGCCCAATTTCCAAAGCATGATGGACGAACTGCTGTCGCGTCATTCCAAAATGAAAATCGAACGGGTGGTAAACGAGCTCACGATTGAACCCAATACAATTTATCTGAACCCTCCACGCACTGAGATGACCGTGAAAAACGGAAAGTTCCAACTGACGGACTATTCCGAAACCAAACTGCTAAACCTGCCAATCGACACGTTCTTCTCTTCGCTGGCACAGGAAGCCGGATCAAAAGCTATCGCCGTGATTTTGTCGGGCACAGGTTCTGATGGTACAAAGGGCGCGCAAGAGATCAAAGATTCAGGCGGCATTGTTTTGGCACAGGATCTGACCTCGGCCAAGTTTGACGGTATGCCCGGATCGGTCATCAAGCTGGGGATCGCAGATGCCGTCGGCTACCCTGAAATGCTGGCGGAAAACGTGGGGCGAATTCTCAAAGGGCAACCCTTAATCGCGGACCCGCATCTTGGCGTGATCAAAAACCCGTCCCAACGTATTTTCCATCAGCTTCGAGAACGCTACGGGACAGAATTCAACTACTACAAAACGGCCACCATCGACCGACGGCTGGAACGTCGGGCAAGTCTGCTCAATCTCAGCTTGGAAGACTATGCCGC
>CAZWSE010000104.1:0-11184 GCA_964636575.1 uncultured Sulfitobacter sp.
CCGAACTCAATCGATTTCTCGACCGTTAGGCCAGCTTTGGCGATCTGTTCGCGCAAGACGACGGGGCTTGGCAGCATGCCGCCTGGGAAGATGTATTTCTGGATAAAATCCACGCCGCGTTTGTATACATCCCAACGCCGGTGCTGGACTGTGATGATCTGCAAGGTCGCGTTGGCGCCCGGTTTCAAGCGGTCTTTGACGGTTTGGAAATAGGCAGGCCAGTATTGCTCTCCTACGGCTTCGAACATTTCAATGCTGGCGATGCCGTCGTAGGTGCCCGTTTCATCGCGGTAGTCTTGCAGCTTGAAATCAACAACATCCGAAAGCCCTGCTTTTTCAATGCGTTCGCGTGCGTATTTAATCTGTTCTTCGGAGATTGTGAGGCCTGTGACCTTCAACCCACGCTCTTTGGCGGCGTATTCTGCGAATCCACCCCAGCCACATCCGATTTCGAGCACATGATCGCCGGGTTTGACCCCCATTTGATCCACCATAGAGGCGTATTTTGCGCGTTGCGCGGCCTCATGGCTTTCTTGGCCTGTTTCAAACAGGGCGCTGGAATAGGTCATCGTGTCGTCAAGCCACATGCCGTAGAATTCGTTCCCGAGATCGTAATGGTAGCTGATGTTCTTGCGCGCCTGCGCCTTGTTGTTGCGTTGCAGCCAGAACCGGAACTGTTCCCATGTGCGCACCAGCCCCATGCCGGGGAAACCGTCGTAAAGCCCGTCGTTGTCGGCGTGCACAAGGTCCATAAAGGCTTGCAAGTCGGGCGTGGACCACCATTCATCGAGGTAGGCATCGCAAAAGCCCAGATCGCCTTCGCGGATCAGCCGTGCGAAGAGATCATTGTTGTGTATGTTGAGCTCGGCCACGAACCCCGGTTTCTTACCTTCAGCGCGAAATCTCCGACCATCGGGCAGTACGAAATCAATACGTCCTGTGTTCATGTCCTGCGCCATCGCGAACACGCGCGCGAAATAGCGGGGCAGATTGTCTTGGCCGTCGGTGGAATTCAGGATCATTGGCAGTCTCTTGTTGTGCGTTTGTTAGGCTAATTGGGTCACATAGCCCGCGCAAGCTGAAGCGTTAACACTTTCTTAAAAATCGCGGTTTTGATAGGCATCGAGCGCGATTTTTCGCCCCTGTTCAGGCGTTACGATCGGTTCGGGGTAGGCATCCGCCGCCGAGATGTTCCAGCTTTGGGGGACAGCCTCAAAGTACGCCAGTGCATCCGCGTGCGGGTTTGATTTGCCCTCCGCGATCCACCGATCCGAATACCCTCGTTGCGGGTCGAACTTATCCAGTTGCGTCACCGGATTGAACACACGGAAATAGGGTGTCGCATCCGGCCCTGACCCTGCTGACCATTGCCAGCCCATTGCATTGCTGGCTGGATCCCAATCGATCAGGCAGTCCTCAAACCAGTCCCGCCCTATTTTCCAATCCGTCAGCAGATGCTTGGTCAGGTAGCTGGCCACGATCATCCGCCCGCGGTTGTGCATCCGGCCCGTCACATACATTTCGCGCATGGCCGCATCGACGAAGCGTATCCCTGTCCGGCCTTGTTTCCACGCTTTGACCTGCGCGGTGCTTGCGTCACGGTTCCACTTGAAAGCATCCCAATCAGGTTTCCAGTTGTCGGTCAGGATATGAGGTGTGTGATGCGCCAGATGGTACGCAAATTCGCGCCAGACCAGTTCTTTGCAAAAGGTCTCAGCCCCTGCTTTGCCGTCGTGCATTGCCAGTCTGCCCGCATGCCAACACTGCCGCGGGCTGATTTCACCGAGCGCCAGATTCTCCGACAGGTTGGACGTGCCATCCGCAAAGGGTTGATCGCGCGTGGTGTCGTAGCCGCTTACGATGGCGTCGATGAAATGCGTCAGCCGCGCTTGCGCCGTGGCCTCGCCCAGTTGCACGAAGGGTCGCACCACTGCTGCGCCGCGCTGCATTGCGGCCCCAAGGTTCCAATCCGACAGATTGTCAGACGCAGGCCAGTCTGAAGGTGGCGCTATGGATGTGGGCGCTGGAAGCGAAGGCTCAATCTCTCGCGTGCGCACCATTTTCCACATGGGCGTGAACACGCGGTAGAACCCGCCTGTTTTGGTCTCAACCGTCCAAGGCTCAAACAACAGATGCCCCGTGAAGGAAACCGCATCTATGCCGTCTTGTTTGAGTGCTGCCTTTACCGTCGCATCGCGGTCATTTTCAGCCGGAATATAGAGCCTCGACCAGTAGACGGCAGTGGCACCGGTTTCGCGGATGAGATCATTCAGACATTCGAGCGCTGGCCCTTTGCGGTAAATGATCCGGCTGCCAATTTTTCGCAAGGTCTCGTCAAAACGATCCAACCCCAAGCCCAACCGCCATTTGGGTGCGGCCCCAAGCCCGTCTACATGACTGTCAGCGATGAAGACCGGAATGACGGGCCGGCCGCTTTGGGCGGCTGCGTGAAGGGCGGGATGGTCTGACAAGCGCAGATCACGGCGCAGCCACAAAAGGATCGGGGATGTATCGGACATAGGGCCTGTCAAAGTGTTTTACTTGATACGCACAGCATGGGCTAGCAGATCACAAAACAGCGTCCAAAGCGTTCAAAAGCTGATCCGTTTCTTCTTTGGTCGTGTAATGCGTGAACGACAGCCGCAAGACGCCCTTGTCCATGTCGACGCCCATGGCTTCAAGTGCGCGTCCTGCGTAGAAATCGCCGCCGCCCGCCATGATCCCGTGTTTGGCCAGATCGGTTGCGACCTCTTCGCCCGCACGTGTCAAAGCAAGGGCAACAGTCGGCGCCCTGCCCTGTGCCTGCGACGGGCCGATCAACCGGACCGAGTTGCGGTCTTTGACCGCATCCAACACGTCTTGCAGCAAATCGGTTTCATGGTCGCGCATCAGGTCATGCACATGGGCCGCTTGTTCTGCGGGCCCATCGGCCTGACAGCCGTGATGTGCGGCGAAGGCATCGATGTAGTCGACCATGCCAGCACTTGCCGCCACCTGCGCGTGATCCGGCCCTGCTGGGGTGAACCGTTTGTAGAGGCTGTCTGCGTTAAAGCTATGCCCTTGGTTGGGCAAAAGCGCCCCTATGTCACGCCGGATCACCATAATCCCTTGATGTGGACCGTAGGTTTTATAGGCAGAGAACAGATAGATATCCGCGCCCAAACGGCTGACATCCGGCAACCCGTGGGGCGCGTAAGACACCCCGTCCACGCAGACGAAGGCCCCTGCGGCATGGGCGAGCGCTGTGATTTCCACAACCGGATTGATCTGCCCCACCACGTTTGAACAATGCGGGAAGCACACAAGCCGGACTTTGTCATCCAGAAGGTCTTCCAGATCTTCGACATTGAGCGCGCCTGTATCTGGGTCGATCTTCCATTCGCGCACGTCGATGCCCGCCTCGGCCAGCCGCCGCCACGGGCCGCTGTTGGCCTCATGGTCTTGGTTGGTGACGATGATCGCCTCGCCCTCGGTCATCATTTGCCTGAAGGCTTGGGCCAGCACATAAGTGTTCTGCGTTGTAGAGGGGCCAAAGCTCAGCTCATCCTCAGCCACGCCAAGGACAGCGGACAAACGGCTGCGGGCCTCGTCCATTTCATCACCCGCCAGCGTGCTGGCCGCATAGGGCGCATAGGGCTGCACCTTGCGTTCGGTATAGTAGCGGTAGAGCCGATCAATGACGGGTTTGCAGGTGTATGACCCGCCTGCATTTTCAAAGAAGGCTTGGCCCTGCAAGGCTGCTTGATCAAACGCGGGGAATTGGGCGCGCACCCACTGTGTGTCGAGTTTCATACCCGCACAGAACCGAAAAAGGCCCCGAAGCACAAGTGCTAGGGGGCCTTCATCATTCATGTTTTACGGTGGCTTACTCAGCAGGTGTTGCCGCTGCATTGGTTGTGACAGCTTCAATACCCGCCGCTTGACGGCGGCCATCGTTGTAGATCGCTTTCAACAGCGAGATACACATCAGAACCATCACGATTGAAAACGGCAATGCACCGATCACCATCGCGGTTTGAATGGCACCTGTACCGCCCGAGATCAGCAGACCCGCCACGACAAGCCCAAGGGCAGCGCCCCAGAACAAGATATGTGGACGCGCCTTTGGTCCTTCATCGCCTGCCGCGTTGATCGTGTTCACAATCAAAACAGCAGAGTCAGCAGAGGTCACAAGGAAGGTCATCAACAAGACAACGATCAGCAATGCCATCCCCCAAGCCAAGGCTTCGGCAATCGGGGCAAGCATGAACTCTGTCATAGCAAAGATCTTATCCCCGTTTCCGGCATCAAAGATCACCCCATTGGCGCCGCCGTTCAGTTCCAGATCGATGGCAGTGCCACCGGCCCAAGCGAACCAGACAAAGCACATCAACGCAGGCACGATCAAAGCCCCGAGCACGAATTCACGGATCGTACGACCCCGTGAAATGCGCGCCAGAAACAGGCCTACGAAGGGTGCAAATGCGATCCACCATGCCCAGTAGAACACAGGCCACCAGCCCTGCCACTGCGCCAGCAAGAAGGCTTCTGACCCTTCAACACCGTCAGACCGGAAGACATTGAAGCTGAGTTCTGGCAGCGCGATAATATAGTCCCAAAGCCCAACAAACATTGCGTTGAACCCGAACCACGTCGCACCAAAGATGATGAAGAACCCCAGCAGTATGATCGACAGCCCCATGTTGATGTTGGACAGCCATTTGATGCCTTTGCCAACGCCAGACAAAGCCGACAGCGTCGATGCCCCCATAATGACCAACAAGGCCACGATGATGCCAAAGGTCGATGCGGCGCCTTCTGCGTCGGTCAATCCGCCAATGCCGATCCGCGTCAGGCCAGCCACAAATTGATCGACCCCAAAGCCGAGCGTTTGAGCAACCCCAAGGATCGTTGCAACAACGGCCACGATATCGATGATCGTGCCCAGAATGCCCGACAAGGCAGAGCCGAACAAAGGTGTCAGACCCGACCGAATGGTCAGCGGCAACCCGCGCCGGTAGCTGAAGAAGGCAAGCGACAATCCACAGATTGCGTAGCACGCCCAAGCCCCAAAACCCCAATGCAGGAAGGACCATTTGTAGGCCATGCGCACGTTGTCTGCGGTTCCGCCATTGGTCAGCCCCATGATCGTTTCCGGGTTTGATCCGAAATGCGCGACCGGTTCTGCAACAGCCCAAGTCAACATGCCAACGCCGATACCTGCGCCGAACATCATGGAAAACCAAGAGAAATTGGAAAACTCAGGTTTCTCGCCTTCTGCGCCGAGGTTCATTTTCCCCGCCGTGGGCCACAAGGCCAGCACCAAACAAACAATGACAAAAAACGCCACAACCCAAATGTACCAAGCGGCGAAGTTGTTCAAGATGGATGCGTTCCAAGCCCCCAATACTTCGCCCGCCCATTCCGGCCAAACGATGGCCCATACAACAAGTGCACCAATGATGATCTTACTGACGACTGTCACATCAACGCTGAACCCACGGTAGAAACCGGTATCAGCTGTTTTGATGGGCAGGTCAGACAGTGGCGGTTTAATTGCCATGACTTCACTCTCCCTATTTGTTTTGATTTTGACGACGGCCGTCAGCGATCAAATGTCTTTGTGACATTTGCCCCTTGGGCCGTGCGAAAGTTCAATTCCAATAGAAAGTGAATTTGCGAAATCAGTCTTTCGTCACGGACGCCTCAAAGATCAGTCGTCTCGTGTCTTCAGTCTTCTTTGGCTTTTCAAGTCCTCCCAGTAGCACCCTGTTTAGGCATTTACGTCTACGACCACGCGGCCTTTGACCTGACCTTTCAAGATATCCCGCCCAAGCTGCGGCAGATCCGACAGACCAGCCGGTTGTACCATCGCGTTCAGCTTATCCATCGGCAGGTCTTTGGCAATACGTTTCCACGCGCGCACACGGTTGTCATAGGGCTGCATAACACTGTCGATCCCCAAGAGGTTCACACCGCGCAGCAAAAACGGAATAACGGTAGCCGGTAGCCCCGCACCGCCTGCGAGCCCGACCGCACTGACACTGGCGCCATATTGCATCTGACCCAAAACACGGGCGAGCATTTCGCCGCCCACCGCATCAACGCAGCCGCCCCATGTTTCGGCCTCAAGCGGTCGCTTGACGGTCTCGTTCAACTCTTCACGGGCAACGATCTGGGTCGCACCCAGCCCCGTCAGATACTCCGCCGTCTCAGGGCGACCTGTGACCGCGGCGACCTTGTGACCAAGGCTTGCCAAAAGGGCTGTTGCAACAGATCCAACGCCACCCGCAGCTCCGGTGACAAGCACAGGGCCGTCCTTGATGCCGTGATCTTCCAACGCCATGACAGACAGCATGGCCGTAAATCCGGCAGTGCCCACCGCCATCGCAGCACGCGTATCAAGGCCCTCTGGCAATGGCACCAGCCAGTCGGCTTTAACGCGGGCTTTTTGCGCATAGCCGCCCCAATGAGCTTCACCGACACGCCAGCCGGTTAGGACAACTTTATCACCGGGCTTATAGCGATCATCATCTGATGCCTCGACGGTGCCTGCGAAATCGATGCCAGGAACATGCGGATAGTTGCGAACCAATCCGCCGCCCGGGCCAATGCATAGGCCGTCTTTGTAGTTCACAGTAGAATATTCGACCGCAACCGTGACATCACCCGCAGGCAGGTCATCCATTGAAATTTGCTGAACCGAAGCAGAGGTCTTTCCGTCTTCATCTTTCTCAACCAAAACCGCGTTAAACATATCCAAATCCCTCATCTTCTTTGTTCAAAATAAATCCCCGCCGGAGGCTCCGACCGGACATAGCGTCTCTTACGCCCAAAAGTCTTCGTGCACAGTGGCCTTTCGCAGTCCGGCTGGCGTGTCAACCTCCACCTGCGTGCCTGCATCCCAATGGGTCATACGCACCATGCCGATACTGACATTGGTGCTATGATCCGGCGACCAGGCAGCAGAGGTCACCTGACCAACCTTCTTGCCGCCCGCCAAAATGGGCCAAGGCCGGTCACAGCTGCCAAGGGCATCACCCTCAATCTCAATCGGTCTGATCTGCTGCACAGGCCCTTCTTTGGCCACACGCAGCAAGGCGTCACGGCCAATACAGCCGATGGCCGTTTGTGTGTCACAGAACTTGCCTAGCCCACATTCATGCGGGGTATTGTCGTCTGTCATGTCATTGCCATAGGACAACAAACCGCTCTCGATGCGCTCGATCCCGTTTGGACAGCCCGCGCGCACGTTCAGATCTTCGCCGGCCTTCATAAGCGTGTTCCACAAGGGCATGCCAATCTCGGTTCCATCCACATAGATCTCAAAGCCGCCCTGCTTGGAATACCCAGAGCGCGCAATCGCAAGATCGCGCCCTTCAAATTCAAACATATCAAACTTGAAAAAGCGAATGTCGCGGACGCGGTCACCGAAGACGCGGGCCATAAGATCATCGGACTTCGGCCCTTGAATGCCCAAGGGGCTGATATCGGGCTCATCAACCAAGACATCCAGCCTGTATCCGTTGGCAATGCCTTTAACCCACAAAAGCAGGTCACTGTCCGCAATCGAAATCCACCACCGGTCTTCGGCCAGCTTCACAGCCACCGGATCGTTCAGCATACCGCCTGTTTCATCGACAATCGGCACATAATAGCACTGCCCCGGCAACATGCGGCGCAAATCCCGCGGTGTCAGCATTTGCATCAATCGGCCGGCATCAGGCCCGCGCAGTTCCACCTGCCGCTCACAGGACACATCCCAGATCTGAACGTGTTTCTTGAGGTGATGGTAATCGGCCTCAACGCTTTCAAAGACGGTTGGCAGCAGCATGTGATTGTAAATCGTATACCCGCTGACACCTGCGGCTTCGACGCCTTCGGAAAACGGGGTGCGCCGCAACCGGCGAGACGGAGAAATGACAGCCATTTCAGGCATCCTTCGGCATAAAGGGGATATCGGTGACAGGCGCTTTTTGCCCTGCCGCAGTGAGCATGGCATGGACTTGCCCACGGTGGTGCGTTTGGTGATTGAACAGTTGCATCACCAATTCAGACATCGGTTTGGTAAACTCTTGTTGCATGGCACCCGAGAACCACGTCAGATCGCCTTGTAGATCAACACTGCGCACCTGTTCAGCCCAAAGTGTGATACGCCCATCCATCCGAAACCGTTCCGCGCTCCAAACAGCTGCGGTTGGAAAGGTATTCGTGTGGTTCGTGATGTCGCCCGTTGGCGCTGTTCCCCCATCAAATCGGGACATCCAGATGTGATCCCCCCAAATCAAGTGGTTCAACGTCCCCAAGATCGACCCAAAGAACGCTTTTCGATCCTTAGTCAGGTCTTTGGTAGGCATGTCTTTAATAACAGCCATCAACTGATTGTTTTGCCAAGCATTGTACCGCGCCATCAAAACACAATACGCGCGATCGATCATCCTTTTGAGCCTTTCCAGTCGATCGGGCAGATCTCGGCTGATTTGCCGCCGAAGTCCCAGACCCGTCCGTAGTCCCGCACCTTGGATTTAAGCCCCTTGGCCGCGATGATGTCCGGCCCCATCCAGTACTTTGAGTTGGAAATCATAACAGGATGATCGGGGCTTGCCCCTTCGATCATTTCAATCTCGCCTTGGATTTTGCGTCCGATCTGGATGCCCCGTTTGTTGCCGTCGCGGGTGATCACAACTTTCTCGCGTTCTGCCCCGACGATGTCGGACACAAGGAAGGTGAACAGCCCCGTCGTTCCCCCTGCGGCCCCACTGAAGATCTGCAAAAGTCCGTTGTAGGCGGCCTCGGTCGCGTTGTCGTCAACGTATGCAGCCACTTTCCAGCCGCCCTCGCCCATGCGCCCCGGGATTTCGCACATCAGCCCGACGTTCAGGCCCGAAATGTCTTCGCCTTCAAAGTGCCCCTCATCAATCGCAATGGCCATCCAAGCATAGCAATGCCCTTCGGTCGGAGGGTATGCGCCAAGTGAGACCACGCAGGGGCAAAACACCTCACATGAGCAATTCAGAAATAGTTCGCCCTTGATGGCCCAATCGGCCGGCGTGATCTGTCTGTTTGGCATTTTATGCTCCTGTGAAGATTGGCATGCCAATCACAGCGATACCCGCCGCGATCAATGCAAAGCCCATTGGTTTCGTTACATAGTGCCCGACTTGTGGCAGTTTTTCAAAGACCATGAACAGCGTCGCAAGCCCCATCCAAAGCAGGCTCATCACCCCGCCCACAAATCCAAGCGCCATAAAGCCCCAGCAGCAGCCGACACAAAACGCGCCCAAGGACAGCCCCATGCGCAGCCCGCCGGTGAACCCTGTTTTCCAATGGCCGAGGAAATACATCATCGGCGCATGGCACACCCCGTGGCAGACTTCTTTCGCGCGGGTGAACTGGAACAGCCCTACTACGATCAGCAAGCCACCTGCGAACCAATAGGACTTCGCAATTCCGAGCATATCAATGACGCCCCCGAACAGCAGCGCCTGTTGCACGCCAGTGATAACACCCGCAAATCCGACCCAAACCGCGAAGTACCCCAGCAAAACTCCCAACCATCCGGCCCGCGTACCATCTGCACTTTCGATAAGGTCTTCATAGCTGCGAAGCGTCGGCACCAGTGTCGGCAACATCATCGCCGCCATCATAATCGCCCACATCCAGAACAAGGGTCCGAAGCGCGCCATTGGCATATCCATCGGCATCCGTGGGTCCATCTGGCGCATGGCCTCGGCCATCGCGTTCGGTCGACCGACCAAATCAAGCCCCATACCGGTCGCCATGGCATACATCATCCACCACGACAGCAAGATCGCGACGAAGAACATGAGCCAAAGAGCTGATCTGAGATGGAACAATTGCGACATGCGGCCTCCCAACCGATTCACAAGCCTTGCTTTTTAATGTCAGACATTTAGATTCCTGACAAACAATAAATGTCTGACATATGAAAATTGATCCAAATAGCGATGATGACCTCTCTGCCCAGATCGCGGCTGCTATCAGGGATGAGATCATCAGCGGCGCGTTGCTGGTTAATGCGCGGCTGCCCTCAGAGGCCGAACTTGCGGATCACTTTGGCGTTTCGCGCCCGACGGTCCGCGAAGCCTTGAAACGACTGGCTGCGCAATCCTTGATCCGCACTCAACGTGGCGCCTCTGGCGGTGCTTTTGTGAACAAGATCAGCTTTGAAGACGCCTATAGTCAGCAAATCACCACATCGACCCTGTTACTGTCCATGAACGCTGTTAGTTTCGAGACTGCTTGCGAAGCCAGATATGCGCTTGAACGCGCCTGTGCGCCCCTATCGGTAGAACGTCGCAGCGCCGATCATCTTGCCACGATGCGCGCCGAAATCCATCGTCAATCGCAACCCGGTCTGACCGATGAAGCCTTTTGCGCCTCTGACGTGGCCTTCCACCGCGCCTTGGTCGATGGAGCGGGCAATCCGGTGATGTCCTACCAACTGGCCGGCGCCGTTGAAGCCATGCAGCCGCTGATGAACATGATCACTTTCACCGCCCGCTCACGCGAGGCCATTGTCGCCCTGCACACCCGCATTGCGGATGCTTTGGAAGGTCGCGATTTAGATGAAACGGCAAACGGCTTGGCCGATCTTGAACGCGAAACGCAAAAACTGGCGCAAAGCGTCTTTGCTGAACGGGCAAAACGCAGCTAACGTTGGCTTGAAACTGAACATTGGTTGCTACGTGATTGCTATCGGAAACATCATCGCCTGCCTGCTGACCATTTGCTTTGGCCTGTTCGGGTTTCTGGCTCCACGGTACACCGCCCAAGCCCTTGATCTGCAAACGACCACATCAACAATGGGTCTGTCAGAAATGCGCGCATCGGTCGGGGGGCTTTTTGTGGTGGCAGGACTGGCGGCCCTATGGCTGAACCACCCAATAGGCTTTGCAATGATCGGGTTCGCCTTCACCGGTGCAGCACTGGGGCGTGGTCTGTCGATCATTTTCGATAAACCACCACTGAAAAAAGTGCTGATCTTTGGGGGGATCGAGACTGCACTTGCGGCGTGGTTTCTGATCGCCAACCTGTAGCCACCACGCTTCTTTGTTCTCTTTAAATCCCCGCCGGAGGCATCAAAGGTTGCAACAGGCGGCAAGCACGCCCATATATGTCCTGTCCTTCGGGACTATGGACATAAACGCGCTCGTAATAAGCGGATCGGACCCGGGGGCGGTA
>CAZWSE010000105.1:0-11090 GCA_964636575.1 uncultured Sulfitobacter sp.
CTTTCGACCTCGACGGAAACGACAGACTCGCGCTCGATAGAACAAATGATCAGTTCACCGGTCTCAAAACCTTCCAAATTGATTTGGGCTTTAAACTGGAAGCCGGATCAAGCAATGACGGTGCATTGGTGCAACTGCACAAAGCCTTCACACTTAACGTCACAGACGACCGTGCGCTCGAATTCAAGCTGGAAACCGGCGACGGCGTGTTCATCGCTACAACAGGCGCGGGTGCGATCAGTGAAGGCCAATGGGCCGATATCAGCGTCCAATATGACGGCCCGCTTGGTCAAGTCGACATCTTGGTTGATGGCGTTGTTGTCGGGACCGCTGCCGCAACAGGTGCGACCACGTCGACCAATGGATTTGATCTGATCTTGGGCGCGCAGTTTGGCACAAGCGTCAAAGGCATTGTCGATAAATTTACCATGACATCGCCAGATTCCAAAGCCTTTGTCTATACGGACGCATCCGTTCCAGGCACTCCGACCATTGAGAAACCATCGAACCTTCAAATGGAAAATAGTGAAGGGCGCCCAGTGGTTGATCCGGTTGAAACGACACCTGTGGAAGAAGTGCAGGCCGTAGAAGCTGTAGAAGAAGTTCAGGCCGTAGAGGTTGTGGAAACCACTCCCGTAGAAGTGGAAGAACAGCAGCCAGAACCTGTTCAAGCCGATCCCGCACCAGTGGTTGAAGAAGTCGAAACGCAAACAGATCCTAAACCTGTGGTCATTGAGGTGACCGACCCCGCGCCAGGTCTCGATATTCTCTACGGCACAGAGGAGAACAACACGATCTACACAGGCCAAGCAGCGGTCAACGCGGTCGTCTATGACACGGTCTATGGCGGTGGCGGCAATGACCGGATCAAAGGGTCAGGTATGGCCGATCAGCTGCATGGCGGCGACGGCGATGACCAGCTCTTTGGCGGCTTTGAAGATGCCCAAGCGGTCACAGATTTCCTTTTCGGGGAAGACGGCAACGACATCCTGCGCTCAGGCCAGATCACCGCTCCAACGGCGGCGACGCAGGCCAACGGGGATCACATGGACGGCGGCGCTGGCAATGACATCCTCGAAAGCGGCATGGCCAATGACACGATGACCGGTGGCGACGACGCGGATATGTTCGTCTTCTATACGGGGCTTGGACAGGACGTCATCACAGACTTCACAGCCAGCATCGATGAACGCATCGTTCTGGCAGGGGTTGATGGGATCACCGACTTCGACGACCTCATCACCAACCATCTCGAACAGGTCGGTGCAGATGTGGTCATCACCGCGACGGCAGAGGATACGATCACCCTCAAAGACGTCGCTATCGAAGACCTCTATCCGGTCAACTTCGTGTTCTAAACCGGCACGATCCCACACGAACACTTTGCGGGCCTGTCTGATGACGGGCCCGTTTGCGTTTGAAACAGGCATGACACGTTGAATCCGGACCTCGCGCGGACTAGAAGGGCATTAGGCCACAAACCCGACCGGCCCAAGACCCAATCTGAAAGAGACCCCGATGCCCAATTCCCCCCTAAGCCTGCAAGATTTCCTGCGTGACGATGCATCTTCGGGTGGGGTCGCGGATGATCTGATCTCTGTCTTGGATGACATCGCCAATGCCTGCCGCGACATCGCGGATCACGTGCGCAAAGGGGCCTTTAGCGACAACCTCGGGGCGACCGAGGACACCAATGTGCAGGGCGAGACGCAAAAACAGCTGGATGTGATCGCCAATGACGAATTCGTGGCGCACTGTTCGAAAAACCCGCGGATCGCAGCTTTGGTATCCGAAGAGGTGGACGAGATTTATTGGATCAAAGACACACCTGAAGCCAATGATTTCATTGTTTATTTCGATCCACTGGATGGATCCTCAAACTTGGATGTGAACCTGTCCGTCGGGTCCATCTTTTCAATCGTGCGCGCTGATACTGCGCTTGATCCAAGCGATGACACAGCCGTGCGCCGCAAAGGGATTGAGCAGATCTGCGCAGGCTATGCGATCTACGGGCCGTCGACGTCTTTCGTGATCACGACGCTGAACGGGGTCAACGGGTTCACCCATGATCTGGCCTCGGATGCGTTCTACCTGACTTTCCCCAACATGACCGTGCCGCCTGAAACGGGTGAGTTTGCAATCAACGCCTCGCGCTACCAGAAATGGGAAGCGCCGGTGCAAAAGTACTTTGACGACTGCATCGCAGGCAAAGACGGGCCGCTGGGTAAAACCTACAACATGCGCTGGACGGCCTCGATGGTGGCAGACATCCACCGCATCCTGACGCGCGGCGGTGTGTTTTTGTACCCCGTGGACAGCGGCAACCGCGCCAATGGCGGCAAGCTGCGCCTGATGTACGAAGCCAACCCCATGGGGCTACTGGTCGAACAAGCGGGCGGGGCGGCGTCCACAGGGCGCGGCAAAATCATGGAGGTCGCACCCACAGGCCATCACCAACGCGTCTCGGTCATCATGGGGTCCAAAGATGAAGTCGCCGTGATTGACGGCTACCACAAGGACCATGGCTGAATGATTGATCTCTACACATGGACCACGCCAAACGGGCGCAAGGTGTCGATCCTGCTGGAAGAACTGGGCATCGACTATACCGTTCACCCCATCGACATCTCGAAGGACGAACAATTCGCGCCTGATTTCCTCAAAATCGCGCCCAACAACCGCATTCCGGCCATCGTCGATCGAGACACAGGGCAGACCCTGATGGAGACAGGGGCAATCATGCTCTATCTCGCGGACAAGCATGACAAATTCCAGGCCAAG
Organism: uncultured Sulfitobacter sp.; assembly: GCA_964636575.1. GTDB lineage: Bacteria > Pseudomonadota > Alphaproteobacteria > Rhodobacterales > Rhodobacteraceae > CAZWSE01. The sequence continues at coordinate 2,782 of CAZWSE010000105.1, forward strand.
GGCGCTGAATACTGGCGCATGGTCGAATGGCTGATGTGGCAGATGGGGGGCCTCGGCCCGATGTTGGGGCAGGTGCACCACTTCGTTAAATACAACAGCGGTGTGTCGGAATACGCCGAAACGCGCTACTCGACCGAGGCGCGCAGGCTTTACAAAGTGCTCAATACTCGCCTTGGGGGCCGCGATTACGTCGCCGGAGAGGGGCGCGGGATCTACACAATCGCCGATATGTCGATGTTCCCGTGGATCGCGCGGCATGACTGGCAGGGGATTGATCTAAACGACTACCCCAATCTGCGCGATTGGTACCTGCGTATTGTTGATCGGCCCGCCGTGCAAAAGGGCTACCACATCCCCAAACATGCGACCGATATTCCGATGCCTTCATAGGCCACTGACCAGAAAAGACGCCTAGATATGTCCGAACCCGCCAAGCCGCCGCTGAACATCCTGTTCATCATGTATGACCAGCTGCGCTTTGACTATCTGTCTTGCGCAGGGCACCCGCATCTCAAAACGCCGAACTTTGATCGGGTGGCATCGATGGGCGTCCGCTTCACCAATGCCTTCGTGCAATCGCCCGTTTGCGGGGCCAGCCGGATGAGCTTTTACACAGGGCGCTATGCCTCGTCGCACGGGGCGCAGTGGAACGGATTTCCCTTACGCGTGGGCGAACACACGATGGGCGATCACCTGCGCCGCGCAGGCACATCCTGCTGGCTGATCGGCAAGACCCACATGAAAGCCGATGCTGATGGCATGGCCCGTTTGGGGCTCAGCGCAGACAGCACAATCGGTGCGCGCCAGACCGAATGTGGCTTTGATGCATGGGTGCGCGATGACGGGCTTTGGGGGTATGGGCCGGACGGGTTTTATGACGAAAAAAGATCGCCTTACAACGAATACTTAAAGTCAAAAGGCTACCCCGATCAGAACCCTTGGGCAGACTTTGCCAATGCAGGTGTAGACGAAGACGGCGATAAGGCCTCGGGCTGGATGTTCAAGAACGCAGACAAGCCTGCGAACATCAAAGAGGAACATTCTGAAACGCCTTGGCTGACGCAGGAAACCATCAAATTCATTGAACAGGCCGACGATGGGTGGTGCGCCCACGTCAGCTATATCAAGCCGCATTGGCCCTACATTGTGCCCGCACCCTACCACGACATGTTCGGCCCAAACCATGTGCCGCAGCCCATGCGCCATGACGTCGAACGCGACGATCCGCAGCCGGTCTATGGCGCCTATATGGGCAACAAAATCGCGCAGGCGTTCCAGCAAGACGAGGTCCGCAAAAAGGTGATCCCCGCCTACATGGGGCTGATCAAACAATGCGACGACCAGCTTGGGGTCTTGCTCGACTATCTCGACGCCGAAGGCCGGATGGAGAACACGATGATCGTGCTCACCTCTGACCACGGCGATTATCTGGGCGATCATTGGCTGGGTGAAAAGGACTTGTTCCACCAGCAAAGCGTCAAAGTCCCGATGATTATTTATGATCCGCGTGCGCAGGCCGATGGCACCCGTGGCACCACCTGTGACGCACTTGTTGAATCGATTGATCTTGCACCGACCTTTGTGGACGCCGTGGGCGGCAAGGTCGAAGACCATATCCTAGAAGGGCGGTCCTTGCTGCCGTGGATCCATGGTCAGACCCCAGACTGGCGCGAATTTGCGATCAGCGAATACGACTATTCCGCCACCCCGCAGGCGGTGAAGCTCGGGCTGGAACCCCGCGATGCTCGACTCTTTATGGTCTTTGATGGCCGCTACAAACTGATGCACGCCGAAGGTGGGTTGCGCCCGATGCTCTTTGATCTGCAAACCGATCCGGAAGAGTTTCACGATCTCGCCAAAGGCGATGCCAAGCATCCCGAACTCGACAGGCTTTATGGCTGTCTGGCCCAATGGGGGCGGCGTCTGGCGCAGCGCGTCACCAAGTCAGAGGACGACATCAAAGCCATGCGCGGGCGGTCCATGCGGCGCGGGATTTTGCCCTTTCTCTACGATGGCAGCGAAGTGGACCCTGAACTGACCGCCAAATATCGCGGCCCCGCCGCCAAAGGCACACCGACCGACGGGTAGGGGCTTAAAGCTCGTTGGCCCAAGGCGGGTTCGCGCCCGCTCGTGACACGGTAATCGCCGCCGTGCGCCCGCCGTGTTCCAAAGCTTGGGTCAGGATATCATGCGGCAAAGCTGCGATTTGGTCTTTCGTCAAAGCCCCAAGCTCCGACAATTTGGCCAGAAACCCTGCGTTATAGGTATCACCCGCACCGACAGTATCAACGACCTCAACCTTGGTGGCGGACACGGACACGGATGTGCCGTCCTTCAAGTACCCCGTCGCCCCTTCACTGCCGCGCGTCAGAATAATCAGCGACGGACCTTGGGCCAGCAGGGCTGCAACCTTGTCCGCCAAGGGCATGTCTTCGGCAATGATCCAATCCAGATCCTCGTCCGACACCTTCACAATATCCGCCTGCGCAATCATCGACCGCATACGGGTCAAAAAGCGATCCTTGTCTGCAATGAACGTCGGCCGAATGTTGGGATCGATCATCACAACCTTTTCGCCATGCTCCCGCGCCAGAAGGGCCGCATAAGCATCCGCGCAAGGCTCACAAGCCAAGGAAATCCCACCAAAGAACAAGGCACCAACGTCATCGGGCAGGGCAGGCATATCGGCAGGGGTCAGCATCCGCCCGGCTGAGTTCTCATCGAAAAAGCTGTACTCGGCATGCCCATCCGTCAGCTTCACAAAAGCCAGCGTGGTTGGACGATCTGAGGTCACGATATGCGCGCGATCCACACCACTGGCATCCAAAGCGCCCGCCAGTTGCACGCCGAACATGTCCGAAGACAATCCGGTGACCATCCCAACCGAAATCCCCTGACGGCCCAAGGCGATACTTGTGTTGAACACGGCCCCGCCCGAATGCGGCACGAAGCCTTCTGTGCCCGTCGTCGTGGGCGTCGGGATCATGTCAATCAGGGCTTCTCCGCAGCAAAGGATCATTGCAGTACCTCAGGTCGGTTTGGCGAAAGGGAAGGGAAAATACCGACCGTGGCAGCCCGTAGGGGAATCGAACCCCTCTTTCCAGGTTGAAAACCTGGCGTCCTAACCGATAGACGAACGGGCCACTTGGTCGTGAGGGGTGATTAGGCAATCATGGATAAAGGCGCAAGTAAAAATTTGCGGTGCCGTGCAGTTTTCCGTCAGGCGCGGGCGGCATCTTCCAAACGCAGTTGCACCGACCGGCGACCTTGCCACTGATTGATCTCTAAACGGCCCGCCAAATGAAAACGCGCACCGCCGTGGTTCAACAATGCAGGCCCCAAAGGCCCATCAAAAGCGCCAAAGGAAATGGCATCGATTTTGGCACCCATCCCGTCACTGAACGACAGCTTCAAATGGCTCTCGCCCACGGGCTTGGCAAAGGTGATCTGAACATCAGCAAACGCATAGCGCGGCCCCGGTGCACCCGCACCATAGGGGCCAGCGCGGTCAATTTGCTCAATCAGCTCAACACTTGCGCCACTTGGCATCAAGGCACCGTCCAATCGCAAATCGGCAGGGCCAAGATCGCCGGCACCCTGTTTGCCCAAAAGCTCTGACAGACGGGCCATAGCAGGCTCAATCTTGGCTTCCTCAACGGTCAGACCTGCGGCCATCTTATGCCCGCCGCCCTTGATCAACAGACCTTCAGCCGCCAGCTTCTGGATCGACGCGCCCAAATCGATCTTTCCCAAAGACCGGCCCGATCCTTTGCCAATCCCGTCCTCAATCCCGATGACAATGGCGGGGCGGTTGGTGGCTTCCTTCAGTCTTGCAGCGACAATACCCACAACGCCGGGGTGCCAGCCGTCTGCGGCGGCCCACACCAAGGGGGCGTCTGTGCCACGGGTCTCGGCCTGTTCCAATGCAGCGGCGCGCACGGCAGCTTCTACATCGCGGCGCTCTGTATTCAACAAATCCAGCTTCTCGGCCAAGGCTGCCGCCTCATGCGGATCATCGGTCGACAGCAATCGCGCGCCCAGATCAGCCTGCCCAATCCGACCGCCTGCATTGACGCGCGGCCCAAGCATAAAGCCCAAATGATAGGTGTTCGGCGCGGCATCCATACGGGCCACGTCCGACAGGGCCACAATGCCCGCACGGGCGCGGCGGGCCATGACCTTGAGGCCTTGGACAACCAAAGCGCGGTTCGCCCCGATCAAAGGGGCAACATCAGCGACTGTGGCCAAAGCCACCAGATCGAGCATGGCCATCAGATCAGGGCCTTTTTGTCCGGCCTCGCGCAACTGACGACCGGCTTCAACCAGCATCAAGAACACGACGCCCGCCGCACAAAGATAGCCCAGATCGCCGGTTTCATCCTGACGGTTCGGGTTCACAATGGCATGGGCATCGGGCAAGGTCTCGCCGCCCAAGTGGTGATCGAGAACAATGACATCAGCACCGACCGCGGCAGCAATCGGGCCATGAGACAGGGTGCCACAATCGACACAAATGATCAGATCATGGTCGCGGGCCAAAGCAGACATAGCCGCATCATTGGGGCCATAGCCTTCATCGATACGGTCGGGCACATACAAGGTTGCTTGCAAACCCATTTGGCGCAGCCAGACTATGATCAGCGCGGCAGAGCTGCCACCGTCCACATCATAGTCCGCAAAAACAGCAATCCGCGCGCGGGCTGACACGGCCTCCAAAAAGCGGGCGGCGGCCTTTTCCATATCCTTCATCAAACGGGGATCAGGTAGCAAATCGCGAAGCTGCGGGGACAAAAACGCAGGGGCCTCCTCAATGCTCACACCGCGACGGGTCAGAATCTGGCACAACGGCAAAGGCAAGGTGGTCTCTTGGGCCATGGCCTCCGCCATACGGGCGGTCTCAGCGGCAGGGCCAACCCAATGGCGGCCCGTCAAAGACTGTTCGACCCCCAAAAACCCTAGGCCCATGCCTTTACCCTTTTGCAAATACTCACAGCAACAAAGGCCACATTCAGACGCTTTCAATCCGCAGGGCAACGGGGTCGGCGGCCACAACATCTGTCTTTGAAATCGCAGCCAGTGCCTCGTCCAAAGCAGCGCGGGTCGTCTTATGGGTGACGATCAGCACAGGCGCCTCGGCCTCTGAATGACCATACTGGCGCATCCGGTCGATGCTGATACCAGAGGCCCCAAGACTTGTCGCGATCTGCGCCAAGGCACCCGGTTTGTCGACCAAAGTCAGACGCAGGTAATAAGGGGCAGGCAGCACCGACACAGCCCGATCCGCCGTGGCAAGGGTAGTCGCAGGCTGGCCAAAGGTCGGCAAACGGACCCCGCGGGCAATATCAATGATGTCGGACATCACAGCACTCGCAGTCGGGCCTTCACCGGCACCGGCACCGCGCAGCACAATCTGGCCCACGGAATCGCCTTCCAAAATGACCATATTCGTGCCGCCATCCAACTGACCCAAAGGCGAGGTCACGGGCACAAGACAGGGCTGCATGCGTTGCTCCAGCCCACGTCCGGTCTTTTGGGCCACGCCAAGCAGCTTGATCTTGTACCCCATGTCAGCGGCTTGGGTGATGTCATCCAAAGTGACATGCTGAATGCCCTCAATCTCGATCCCGTCGAAATCAACCTTGGTGCCAAAAGCAATCGACGACAGCAGGGCCAGCTTATGGGCCGCATCAATGCCGCCCACATCCAAATTCGGGTCAGCTTCGAGAAATCCCAGCTTGTCGGCCTCCTCAAACAAAGCGTTGTAGCCCAGCCCAGCGGCCTCCATGCGGGTCAGGATATAGTTGCAGGTGCCGTTCATGACGCCCATGACACGGGTGATCTCATTGCCGGCCAACCCTTCGGTCAGGGCTTTGATCACAGGAATGCCGCCCGCAACTGCGGCCTCAAAGCGGATCACAAGATCCTTGGCTTCGGCAGCTTCGGCCAAAGCTTGGCCGTGCAGGGCAAGCATTGCTTTGTTGGCAGTGACGACGTCCTTACCCGCGGCCAAGGCGGCCTCGGTCGCGGCCTTGGCAGGGCCATCGCTGCCGCCCATCAGCTCGACAAAAACATCCACATCGTCGCGGGTGGCAAGGGCAACGGGGTCATCCTCCCAAGCATAGCTCGACAGGGATACGCCCCGGTCTTTGTCCTTGGTGCGGGCAGAAACAGCGCTGATCTCAACAGGGCGGCCACTGCGGGCTTCCAGTAAAGCAGCCTGCTTGCGGATGATTTTGACAACCCCGATCCCGACAGTTCCAAGGCCAGCAATGCCAAGACGAAGAGGGGAAGCGGCCATAGGGAATTCCTTTGATGTATTGGATCAGGTCTGTTGCGTTCCGCGTCTAAACCGTTCGGGCGGACCTTGCAATCAATCGGCAGGCATCAGTGCACGGTAAATCTACCCGTCGGCGCGGGCCACGCCGGTGGTCATGCGGCTGCGGGTCTGACTGTCCACCACACCCCGACGCAAACGATCGGCGCGGGACTTCAGACGGGCCACACGGGCATTGATCGCGCCGGTTGTGGCCTGCGCATCGGTGCTTGTCGCGTCAATATTTGCCAGCAAGGGTTCCAGCGGCACAAGGGCAGGGTAATCAGCGGCCTCGGCGTTTGCAGGTACGGTCCCGTCAAGGGCGGGAAACTGGGTGCAAGCCACCGCAGACAGGGCCAAACCGCAGGCCAAAACAAGACGGACAGAGGAACGCAAAACCATACCCCTTATAATGCGCGACTGCGCGGCCACGCGCAAGGACAGCCTTGATCTGAACGGCTGTTCAGATAGCATGGCGCCATGGCACGCACCCAAGGTTCGCACTCAGACATCACAGGCCCCAAGATCAGGGCCAGCGCCGAAGCGCTCTTTGCGCGGCACGGCTATGCGGCAGTCTCGATGCGTCAGATCGCGAAAGAGGTCGGGGTGCAGGCGGGCGCGCTCTACAACTACACGCCCGACAAACAAAGCCTGCTCTTTGATCTGATGCACAGCCATATGGATCAATTGCTTGACGAGACGACTTTAGAAGCAGTCGAAAACCCATTGGAAACGCTAGAAAAATTCGTGCGCTTTCACATCGCGTTCCACCATGCACGCCCCGATGCAGTCTTCATCGCCTATATGGAATTGCGCAACCTGACGCCCGAAAACTTCGCAGTGATCGAAGCGCAGCGGCGCACCTATGAGGACAGGTTGGAACAAATTCTACAGGCCGGACAGGCAAAGCGCGTCTTTGCGGTGCAAGACGCGAAAGTGGCCAGCTACGCGGTGATTGCGATGCTGACAGGGGTGAACACATGGTTCCGCGCCGAAGGCAGATTGTCGCTGATCGAAGTGCAAGGCATCTATTGGGACATGGTGCGCAAGATCGTGGCGGCATAGGCGCGACGAGGCAATCCACTAATGCGCAGGCTTGATAAACGTCCCGTTGTTCAAATCGCGCATCGCTTGTTGCAGTTCGGCTTGGGTGTTCATTACGATGGGGCCGTGCCATGCGACAGGCTCTTCAATCGGCGCGCCTGAAATCAGCAAAAACCGGATACCTTCAGGGCCAGCCTGAACCGTAACCTCATCGCCCGTGCCAAACCGGATCAAGGTGCGGTCACCAGACATATCACGAATGTTGACCTCCTGACCGGCGATTTCTTTTTCCAGCAGAACGCCCGTGGGGGCTGACGCATCCGCAAAAGCCCCAGCGCCTTCAAAGACATAGGCAAAGGCGCGACGATAGGTGTCGATCTTAAACGTCTTTTTGACGCCCGCAGGCACAAAGACATCCAGATACTGCGGATCAGCGGCAATGCCATCCACAGGGCCTGTTTTGCCCCAAAACGTGCCGACAATGACCTTCACAGTGGTGCCATCATCGTCAGTGATCACGGGGATATCTTTTGACGCCACATCCTGATAGCGCGGCGCGGTCATCTTCTGCGCGCTTGGCAGATTGCCCCAAAGCTGAAAGCCATGCATTTGTCCCGCCGCATCGCCGTGGGGCATTTCCTGGTGCAAAATACCCGATCCAGCCGTCATCCACTGCACGTCACCCGCACCCAGCGTGCCGATGTTGCCCAGTGAATCCCCGTGTTCGATGGTGCCCGACAGCATATAGGTGATCGTCTCGATCCCGCGATGGGGGTGCCATGGAAAGCCTTTGATGAAATCCACAGGCCGTTCATTGCGAAAGTCGTCAAACAGCAAAAAGGGGTCAAGCTCGGACGGGTCCTGAAACCCGAAGGCACGGTGCAATTTGACGCCTGCGCCTTCCATCGTGGGTTGGGCGGCGCGGGTCTCTAGGATTGGGCGTAGCGACATT
>CAZWSE010000106.1:0-1645 GCA_964636575.1 uncultured Sulfitobacter sp.
CCGCCGCTTCTTATCCTCTTCATAATCCGTAAACCCGCCTTCAAACCATTCCACGTGGGCCTCGCCTTCAAAGGCCAGCATGTGGGTGCAGATGCGGTCTAGGAAGAAGCGGTCGTGGGAGATGACTACGGCGCAGCCTGCGAAATCGACGAGGGCGTCTTCGAGGGCGCGTAGGGTTTCGACGTCTAAATCGTTGGTCGGTTCATCAAGAAGTAATACGTTTCCGCCATCCTTCAGCAGACGCGCCATGTGCACGCGGTTGCGTTCGCCGCCTGAGAGGAGGCCGACTTTTTTCTGCTGATCGCCGCCTTTGAAGTTGAAGCTTGAGCAATAGGCGCGGGAGTTCACTTCGGCGTCGCCCAGTTGGATGATGTCTTGGCCGTCGCCTATGGCTTCCCAGACGGTTGCGTCGGCCGCCAGATCGTCGCGGCTTTGGTCCACGTAGGACAGTTTGACCGTGTCGCCGTATTCCACGCTGCCTGCGTCGGGCGTTTCCTGGCCTGTCAGCATCTTGAAGAGCGTTGATTTACCCGCACCATTGGGGCCGATCACGCCGACGATGCCGCCGGGGGGGAGCGAGAACGTCAGGTCTTCGACCAGAAGCTTGTCGCCCATCGCTTTTTTGAGGCCCTCGACCTCGATCACCTTGGTCCCAAGCCGTGGCCCGTTGGGGATGACGATTTGGGCGCGTGTGAGCTTTTCCCGCTCGGAGGTTTCGGCCATTTCGTTGTAGGCGCTGATACGGGCCTTGGATTTGGTCTGGCGCGCTTTCGCTCCCTGCCGCATCCATTCCAGTTCGCGTTCGAGCGTTTTTTGCTTGGATTTATCCTCGCGCGCTTCCTGTTCGAGACGCTTGGCTTTCTGTTCGAGCCATGCCGAATAGTTGCCCTCGTAGGGGATGCCTTTGCCCCGATCGAGTTCCAGAATCCAGCCTGTGATGTCATCAAGGAAGTACCGGTCGTGTGTGACGATCAGGATTGTTCCTTTGTAATCAATGAGATGCTGTTGCAGCCATGCGATGGTTTCCGCGTCGAGGTGGTTGGTCGGTTCGTCCAGCAGCAGCATGTCTGGCGCTTCGATCAGCAGTTTGCACAAGGCCACCCGCCGCCGTTCCCCGCCTGACAGCGTTTTGACGTCTGCGTCATCGGGGGGGCAGCGCAACGCCTCCATCGCGACGTCGATTTGGCTGTCCAGATCCCAGAGGTTGTCCGCGTCGATCTGGTCTTGCAGTTGCGCCATTTCGTCCGCTGTTTCGTCCGAGTAGTTCATTGCCAGATCGTTGTACCGATCCAGAATGTCCTTTTTCGCCTGCACCGCCAGCATCACGTTTTCGCGCACTGTTTTGTCTTCGTCCAGCGTTGGTTCTTGCGGCAGATACCCGACTTTCGCCCCTTCTGCGTGCCATGCTTCCCCTTGGAAGTCCGCGTCCAGCCCCGCCATGATCTTCATCAGCGTCGATTTACCCGACCCGTTGACCCCCACGACCCCGATTTTCACCCCCGGCAGGAAGTTGAGGTGGATGTTTTCAAAGCACTTTTTCCCACCGGGGTAGGTTTTGGACACCCCTTGCATGTGGTAGACGTATTGGTAAGCGGCCATGCTGTTGTTCTCCTGACGGGACATTGCGGTTTGGCGGTGTGTAGCC
>CAZWSE010000106.1:1745-10886 GCA_964636575.1 uncultured Sulfitobacter sp.
AGCGGCCATGCTGTTGTTCTCCTGACGGGACATTGCGGTTTGGCGGTGTGTAGCCTGAGACGACGGGAGGGGCAATTCGCATGTCTGGTGGAATGATCGCGCCGCGCTTTGCGTTGCCTTATGCTGCGGCTGGTCAGGTGGTTGGTTTGCTGGGTGGCTCGTTTGATCCGGCGCATGCGGGCCATGCCCATATCACCCGTGAGGCGTTGAAGCGCTTTGGTTTGGATGCTGTGTGGTGGTTGGTGTCCCCGGGTAATCCGTTGAAAGATGCTGGCCCTGCGTCGATGGTGGATCGTTTGACGCGGGCGCGTGCTGTCATGGCACATCCGCGCGTTGAAGTGACAGATGTGGAGGCTCGTCTGGGCACCCGGTTCACGGCTGAGACGATTGCTGCTTTGCAGGCCCGTTATCCGCGGGTTCGTTTTGTGTGGCTGATGGGTGCTGACAATCTGGCGCAGTTTCACCTGTGGCGCGATTGGCGTGAGATTATGGCCCGTGTCCCTGTGGGGGTGCTGGCCCGTCCGGGGGATCGGGTGGCGGCACGGACGTCGCCTGCAGCGCGGTTGTTTGCGCGAGACCGGATTGCGGAGGGGGCGTCACAGCTTTTGGGTGCGGCCGAGGCCCCTGCGTGGTGCTTTGTAAACGTGCCGATGATGGATCATTCGTCATCGGCTATTCGGGCGCGGGGGGATTGGTGATCTGCTTTCGATACGGATTATAGGATCACGTCGCCGTCTGCGAAGCTCAGGATTTCGATGCTAAGCAAACGGTCGGTTCCGTCTCCATCACCTGCGCCGATGTAGGCGACTTCGGTGACGCCGTTTGATTGGGTGATCTGGTACTGGTCCTGATCGAAACTGAAGCGGGCTGTGTCGGTGCCAAGATCTCCGTATATCAAATCATTGCCGCCGTTGCCCATGAGCGTATCGTCGCCCTGTCGCCCGTCGAGTTTGTTGGCAGAGTGGTCGCCGATCAAGGTGTCATCAAGGTCCCCACCGATAAGGTGTTCGATGTTTTGCAGTCGCGTGCCCGCGCCATTGCCTTCCCAAACGCGTCCGCGCAGCAAGGAGACGTACATGGCGCTTTCGGGCAGGAACGTATTGTCCAAGAAAGCATCCGTACCCGCACCGCCGTTGATAAGGTCACCCCCTGCGGAGCCGATGAATTTGTCATAGCCACCAAGACCACGCAGATAGTTTGCGCCTGCATCACCGCCGATGTGATCGTTGCCAGAGGTGCCTGTCACGTTTTCAATGTTGATCACTTGGTGGGTGTCGGTGAGCCTAAAGCCGCCAGACGTGAAACCTTCTTCGCGGATGCGGGCCCGTTCTTCGCCTAGATTGATTATTACCCCGTATAAATTCACATAAGACAGCATGTCGATGCCTGCGCCGCCGTCGATGTGATCATTCCCTCTAGAGGCTATAATCCAGTCTTTACCGTCCAAAGCATCGATGGTTTCAACTTTGTCTGTGGTCAGTAAGACTTCACCAACGTCAGAGCCTGTGACGGTCTGTAGGGGGCGCAGAAAGCTATCGTAGTCGATGATTTCCCGCCCGTTTTCACCATTGATGTCGAAATACTCTATCTTGTCGAGCAGGGTGACATCGGCGCCTTGACCGCCGTTCCAGCTAAGCACCAACTGATCCAAGGCGTTTCTACTGATCGAGACACCGCCATTCTGCGCGTCTGCAATTCTGAGTGTGTCACTGCCATCGCCGCCTTCAAGAGTGCTGCCGCGAGAGTCCAAAATAGTGAATGTGTCGTCGCCTGCACCACCCCGCATTGCGCCATTGCTTATGAAACTAAATGTCAGGGTGTCATTGCCCGCACCACCATCGAGCAAGCCTGAGTATCCATCCAGCGAGAGCTTATTATTTTGCCCATCGCCTAGAATGGTTGTGTAAGTCGCCGAACTGTTGGCCTGCGCATCGTAGGATGCGTTTTCAAAACCTTGGAAGGTTTGTGAGAACCCTGTAGCTGTCGCTGTGCCTTGGCCCATATCAATAAAAAGGTCTTGAACCGCCAGATATGATCCAAAGTCCGGATGGTCGTTTGTGTAGAGGTCAATGCCCAGCCCGCCGAACAACATGTCATTGCCGAGCGACATGATAAAACGATCATTGTCGTTTGTGCCGACAATCGTCTCTGTGGCCTCTGTACCCAGAAATAGTGCCATCCTTAATGCTCCTGTCTGACCTTACTCAACTTAAAGAATAGCTGCTGAGTTTGACCAAAATAGGGCCTGTTTTCTTAGTCTGGCGAGGCGTGTTGTGCGCTTCTTTCACGGCTTACCACGGCGCTTGCGATCCCTGATCCGATCACCAGCGCCAGCCCTGCCCATGTCAGCGCATCAGGTAGGTCGCCCATAAAGATGTAGCCTAAAATCGTTGCCGCCAGCAGTTGGAAGTAAACCAATGGTGCGAGCAGTGTCGCCTCTGTTCTGCGGTATGCGTAGATCAGCAGCAGGTTTCCGAGCATGGAAAAGAGTGCTGAGGCAACGGTCAGTTGTCCGATCTCTAATGTGAGGTCCGGTACCCGTGTCACGCCGAAGGGGGCTAGCAGAAGCCCTGCGATCACCATTTGCGAAAAGGCGAGCGAAAGGGGGTGTGCGACGTTTCCGAGCCAGCGCGATGAGGTCAGGAATACGCCGTAGAACGATCCGGCCATGACCGCATAAAGCAGATAGACCGACCCGCCGAAGCCGGGCCGTACAACAAGCAGCACCCCTGCGAAGCCCAAGCAGATCAAAACAGTCCGCAGTGGGGTTACCCGTTCCCCTAAGAAGAGGATCGACAGGATGTAGCTGATGATGGGTGCTATGAAGAAGGCTGCGAAGACGTCTGCGATAGGCTCTGTTTTGAGGGCGAACTGGATTGACGTGATGCCCGCTGCGAGAATTGCCCCGCGAAACCAGATGCGCCAGTCACGGAACAGCGCCAGCGTGCCGCGTGGCAAGAACGGGATGACCAGAATTGCGCCGATTGTGAAGCGTGACCACGCCACATAGATCGGCGAGGCCCCGATGCTGCCTGTCAGAAATTTGCCCGCAATATCGCCTGCCGGAATGAGCGACATTGCGATGAACATGATGAGTACGGACTGCCACATGAGGCGGGCCGTATCACGGGCGGACCTGTGGGGCTAGTGAGGTCGTTTGTTTGAAGATGCGCGGCGTCAAGCCAGTTGGCGAACACTGCATGCCGCCCAATCCCCTTGCTGCGATTACGTGTCTTGCTGCGATCACAAGAATGAGCGTTGTCACATTGTGGGTCGTTGGCGGGAAACCACGCACGGGCTGCGCTTTCTTGCCTGCGCTGGCGTCGAATTGTCGACATTTCTTGCATAAATCTGCCGATTTCCAAGCAGTGTCGCCGGATTTTCGCGCTGTTTTGCCAATTTTTGAAACTGGGCGAAATCGTCCAGTTTTGGTCACATTCCGGACACGACAATCAAGTGACTGAAGCGCAGTTGCCTTTGTTACCAGTTCTCAAAATCTCCGTTTTCGGTGGGATCGCCGATCGCCTTGGTGGCTTTCAAGAAGAGCCAAAAGGGATCCAACAAGAACTTTGCGCCGCCCGTTCTGCTTCGGGTTGGCATGACAACATGGATGAATGAAAATGATAAATGGAACCACACAAACCGGTCTTGATCTGCTGATCGATCTTATCGTCGCGGATGAGGGTCTGGCTGCCCGTATTTCCCAGGCTGAGATCGAAGCGGGTGCGATTGCTGCCAACAAGATGAATGAGATCATCGTCAAGGGTATTCAAGCCACTGGCATTGCCAATGATGGCAAGTTTACCGCAGCCGATATGCGCACCCTAAGCGATTGGGTCCGCGCCACCCATCTTGCCGAATTCACCGAGTACCATGGCAATGATGAGGGCAATGTCGAGACCGGTTTCCACCTGATCCAGAACGATGGCGACGCCACCAAGCTGTTTGGTCGTGATCTCGTCGATACCGTTGCTGATGGTCTGTATCATCTGGTTTTCGGGTATGAGAAAAACAACATCATCAACGAAGATGGCAACCGCAATGCGCAGTTGGATGAGCTGTCGTGGTGGCTGGGTGAGTTGCTTGAAGAGGAACTTGTTGAAGCGGCTGCCGGCACGGGTCCATTGGCCAATGCTGGGGTCGATCCCAAGGCGGTTGAAACGTCGGGCAGTGGTCTTGATCAGTTGGTTGATATCATTCTCGATGATCCCGGTTTGAGCCACAAAATCTCTGCCTCTGAGATTCAGGAAGGCGCCCAGGCTGCTGCTGATCTGAACACCATGATCGTCAACATCATTAAGTCTGAGGGCCTTGCCAATGATGGCAAGATCACTGCCTCTGATGTGTACCGTATCAATGCTGTCATTCAGGGGGATGACGCTTTGCACGACCGGTTTCTGGAACTGCACGGAAATGACGAGAACGGCGTCGAGACCGGATTTCATCTGGTTCAAGGTGATGGTGCGAATACGCGCATTTTCAGCACCAATGCGGTGAATACGCTGGCGGATGGCATCTATCACATCGGTTTTGACATCGAAAAAGGCCGCTTTTTGAATGAGGATGGCGACCGCAATGCGTCTGTCACCACTGTCGCTTCCTGGATCGATGGGTTGCTGCATGGCGACTATAAGTCTGCCAGTTTGATGACCGCCGAGGCTGATCCGATCCCTGATCCTGCCACTGGCACCGGTCTGGATGACTTGATTGACATGATCGAGGCCGACCCGTCGTTGGAGCGTCGCATTGATGTGGCCGATATTGGCGATGGTGTCGCCGCTGCAAACACGATGAACGCTTTGTTGCTTGAGGGGTTGAAAGCCACCGGTGCTGCCAATGACGGCGTGATCCAGACCTCTGACATGCGCGACGTAAACACATGGCTGCGCGCCGATGCTGATCGTTATCAGACATTCCTAGAGGCCCATGGCAATGACGAGAACGGTGTTGAGACCGGATTTCATCTTGTCCAAGGCGATGGTGCTGTGTCTCGTTTGTATGGTGAGAACGGCGTTAACACCGTGGCCGATGGCATCTATCACTTCGGCTTTGATATTGATCGTGGTCGTTTTCTGAATGAGGACGGTGACAAAAACCAATCGGTTGAGAAAGTCGCCGCTTGGGTCAATGAGCTTTTGACCGACGATGACAAGGCCGCTTTGGTCAATGCTGATGTTGTCACCTCGGTGACTGGAAGCACTGGCACCGGTCTTGACCGTTTTGTCGATATCATCATGTCAGACCCCGGTTTGAACGATGATATTTCGACCTCTGATACGGTTGCCGGTGCCCAAGCTGCCGATGGCTTGAATGCCTTGATCGTTGAGGGATTGATTGCTGTTGGTGCGGGCCAAGACGGCACGATCAATGCCGCTGATGTGGCCGCTGTGAGCGCGTGGATCCGAGAAGATGCGGGGCGTTATGAAGCCTTTGTCGAACTGCATGGCAATGACGAGGGCAATGTTGAAACGGGTTTTCATTTGGTGCAAGGCGATGGGGCCGACACCCATCTGTTTGATCGCAATGCCGTTAACACTGTTGCCGATGGCATCTATCACATCGGTTTTGAAATCAAGAATGGTCGCTTCTTGAACGAGGATGGCAATGCCAATGCCTCTGTGAGCAGTGTTGCCCATTACTTGAACGCTTTGATGGCCGATGATCTGGCCAATGGTGTGCTGTATAACCCTGCCTACGACCCCGCCAATGTGGACGTTGCTGCATTGGACGCTGGTCTTGTCCGCAGTTTGGACGAGGTCGTGGCCGATGGTCAAACCGGATCTGTAGAGCTTGCGCATGACACCGATCTGAACCTGTCTCAGACAACCGTTATGTTTTCCATGACTGCCAATTCAACCGATGGCATGGACGGGTTGTTTTCCAAGGACGGCAAAGGGCTTCAAGACGGTGGCCATGTCACTATTTTCCGCAGTGGCGATGACATTAAGGTCCGCGTGCAGACCGACACATCTGAGGTTTGGCTGGTTGAAAAAGATGTCGTAGAGGCGGGGCAGCCTTTGCATGTCGCTTTGACATTGGATGGCACCGCCGCCCGACTTTACTTGGACGGCGCTTTGGTTGAGATGAAAGAAACCTCTGCCACTTGGGTCAATGCTGATGAAGATATCACGGTTGGGGCCAATGCGTGGGCGCAGACCGATGCAGATGACAACCGCGTGCGTGATGTGTTTGATGGCACCATCAATGATGTGAAGGTCTATGACACCGCGCTGACCGGCACCCAGATTCAAGCGGTTGGTGATGTGCGTCCGACCGTTGAAACCGCCGAAGGGCTTGAAGACCGCGGGCCATTGCCAAGCGGGACAACCGGCACCGGCCTTGACCGTTTGGTTGAGATCATCACAAGCGATGTTGGTCTGGATCGTCGTATTTCCGATGAGGAGATCGCCGCTGGGGCCGAGGCTGCCAATGTCATGAACGGTTTGATCATTGAAGCCATTCAAGCCACCGGTGTCGCCAATGACGGAACCCTTTCCGCGGGCGATATTCGCGACATGAGCACTTGGGTCATGATGAACCGCAAGGAGGCCTTTCTTGAGGCCCACGGTGATGATGAAGGTAACATCGAGACCGGATTCCATTTGGTTCAAAACGATGGTGCCAAGACACGCATCTTCGGGGACAACGCCGTGGATACGGTCGCGGACGGGCTTTATCATTTGCCCTTCGGGTATCGTAAAGACCGGATCATCAACGAGGATGGCAACAACAACCAAACGCTCGAAGATTTGGCGTGGTGGAGCGAAGCCTTGCTGGCGGACGAATTGGCTGAAGCCGCGCAAGGGCAGGGCGTCTTGTTCAATGCGGATGAGAATCCACGCGCTGTGGCGCTGACAGGCACCGGCTTGGATCAGATCATTGATATCATCTTCACAGATATCGGGATCAACAAAAACGTTGCCACGTCTGATGCGCAAGAAGCGGCGGAAGCCGCAACCGGGATCAGCACGATGATCTTGGATGCAATCCGCGAGCAGGGGCTTGTTGATGACGGGGATCTGACGGCGTCGGATGTCTATGCGATCAACAGCTATATTCGCGAGAACCCAGATCTGCTTGAACAGTTCATCACCTTCCACGGCAATGACGAAAACGGTGTCGAAACGGGGTATCACCTTGTTCAAAACAACGGCGGTCAGACGTTCCTGTTCAGCAAGAACGCTTTGGACACCGTCGCCGACGGGTTGTTTCACATCGGTTTCGATATCGTCAAAGGCCGGTTCCAGAATGAGGATGGCGACAACAATGCCTCGGTTGAGACAGTCGCCTATTGGCTGGAGCAGATGCTGAGCGATGATATCGACAGCGGCGCGCTGGACAGTGAGCTTGAGGCTGTTGCTGGTACCACCGGCACCGGACTTGATAGTCTGGTCGACATTGTGATGACCGATCCTGGCCTGCAAAAGCGCATTTCAGAGCTTGATATTCGTGAGGGCGCTGAAGCTGCTGATGCGATCAATGCGATGATCGTTGAAGCGATTGAGATGACCGGTGTCGCCGCCAATGGCGAGATCAAACGATCCGACATTTTTGAGATCAACGACTATATCCGCGCCAATCACTATGATGCTTTCGTAGAGGCACATGGCAACGATGAGAACGGTGTCGAAACTGGTTTTCATCTGGTCCAAGGCGATGGTGCCAACACGGTTCTGTTCAGCAATAATGCGGTGAACACGGTTGCTGATGGGCTTTATCATATCGGGTTTGAGATCGATGAATGTGGCCGTCTGACCAACGAAGACGGCAACGCCAATGTGTCGATCACGACCGCTGCCGGTTGGCTCGATAGTTTGCTTACGGCTGCCGATTACCAGCGTTTGAGCGATGCTGCTGTGGTGAACCCCTACATCATGGGCACTACGGGCACGGGCTTGGATCAGTTGGTCAATATCGTCACCAGTGATGACGGGCTGATCAACCGTATCTCGACCTCTGATATCAGAGACGGTGCAGAGGCCGCGCAGGGTATGAACGAACTGATCTTGGACGCGATCCGCGACACGGGCGTTGCCAATGACGGTTCGATTTCTGCTTATGACGTTCTTGCGATCAATGATGTGATCCGGGGTGATGCGAGTGCCTTGGCCACGTTCACCGAACTGCACGGCAATGATGAGCAAGGCGTTGAAACCGGGTTTCATCTGGTGCAAGGCGATGGTGCCCGGACTGAGCTTTTTGAGCGCAACGCTGTCAATACCGTGGCCGATGGCATCTATCACATCGGGTTTGAGGTAAAGAACAACCGCTTTGTGAACGAAGATGGCGATGCCAATGCCTCTGTCTCAACAGTGGCAGGTTGGTTGGATGATCTGCTTGCGGATGATCTGGCGGATGGCAGTCTTGTGAACCCCGATTTGTTGCCGGAAGCCGTTGATTTGGCCGCCTTGCAGCAAGCTGAGGTTCGCAGCATGGAGGCCCCGTTTGAGGTGACCAAGGAAGGCGGCGCAGTTGAGCTTGCCGATGGGTCTGATCTCGATCTGGCGGCGGCCACTGTCATTGTCGGCTTTACGGCGGACAACGCCCAAGATGCGGGCAAGGATGTCTTTTTCTCACGCGATGGCGCTTACTATCAAGACGGTGGGCATCTGAGCATGTGGGTCGAAAAAGGTGATCTGGTTGCCCGTTTCCAAACCGCCGAAGATCAGGTTTACCTGAAAGCCAACGATGTGATTGAGGATGGCACTGCATATGATGTGGCCTTCACCTTCAACGGATCTGAGGCGCAGTTGTATCTGGACGGTGCGATTGTCGATATAGAGGCCTCTACCGCCACTTGGGAAAATGCCGATGAGGCGATTTTGCTTGGCGGGTCTTTGATGCAACGTCGTGATGGCCAAGACCGTGTGGACGATCGTTTCGAAGGCACGATTGATGACTTCTTTATCTTCAACAGGGAGCTGAACTTTGCTGAAATCCAAGCGGCAACGCAGCAAGACTATGGTGTCTTGGTTTAACTAAGCGCACCAGAATGAAATCAGCGAAAGGCGGCGGGTCACCCTGTCGCCTTTCTCTTTGACAGATGTGCAAATCGGGGCGAGAACCCTGCTTGACATCTGTCCGATCAGGAGCCTGCCCATGCCCAATCTACGCGATTTCAAAGTCCTTGCGTTTGACGTT
>CAZWSE010000107.1:0-839 GCA_964636575.1 uncultured Sulfitobacter sp.
TACATAGCTGTTATCGATGTCCAGCACAGTAATATCAGTGATGCGAAGATCAACCAATTCCTAGACCGTGCAGCCGATCAATTCACCGTCTTTGTCATACTCAAGGGTCAACTCGTCACCGGCCTCCACGTAGATGGCACCGGTTTCTTCATTGATGATGTCTTTGGCGACGAACTTGCCAACGATATGCTCGTAAGGAACCAACAGGTCTTTGACCTTGCCCTCGTCGATCAACTGCTTGACCGCGCGGGGGGTGACTTTCTTGCCAGCTTCGGCAATCACTTTGCCGGATTTGGCGTCAACCAGATCATAGGTCGGGCGGGTGCCGCGGACACGATCAGGGAAGAACGGGGTCACCCAACCCTTGCCCTTCTTCAGCTTGAACGGAACGGTTTCATAGTACGCGTCCATGATCGCTTCTTGGTCCAGACCCAGCGCATAAAGCAGGGTCGTGACAGGCAATTTGCGACGACGGTCGATGCGGGCGTAAACGATGTCCTTGGCGTCGAATTCGAAATCGAGCCAAGAGCCGCGATAGGGAATGATGCGGCAGGCAAACAGCAGCTTGCCCGAGCTGTGCGTTTTGCCTTTGTCGTGGTCAAAGAACACACCCGGCGAGCGGTGCATCTGGGATACGATGACACGCTCTGTGCCGTTGACAACGAATGTACCGTTTTGGGTCATCAAAGGCATATCGCCCATGAAGACGTCTTGCTCTTTGATGTCCTTAACGGACTTGGCGCCTGTGTCTTCGTCGACATCAAACACGATCAGACGGAGCGTAACCTTCAACGGGGCGGCATATGTCATGTCGCGCTGTTGGCATTCCTCAACGTCAT
>CAZWSE010000107.1:849-5717 GCA_964636575.1 uncultured Sulfitobacter sp.
AGCTCGTACTTTACGAACTCAAGAACAGAGGTTTCGTTGAAATCCTTGATCGGGAAAACAGACTGGAAAACACCCATGATGCCATCGCCATCTGTGGGGGTATCTTGATCACCGGATTTCAGGAAAAGATCATATGAGGATTTTTGAACCTCGATCAGGTTCGGCATTTCCAAAACTTCGCGGATTTTGCCGTAGTATTTACGTAAACGTTTCTGGCCAAGGAACGATTGAGCCATGGTCGGTACCACCTTTTTTAAGTCTCACCGGACACACACCGTTGGGCGACGGCAATGCATCCATACGAGATTACGTTTTCAGATCTATTCGTGGCCACCGTCCCAAGGGTGGCCTCCCGATCTTGAAACCGCACCTTAGAAAACGCCCTAATCTACAAAGGCCCTTTCTAAGACGGGTCAAGCTGGGCCCATTTTCACAGGCCCAGCTTCCAATATGCGTGCCGGCGAACCGGCCACAAATTACTTCAGTTCGACTTCAGCGCCAGCTGCTTCCAGCTTGCCTTTGATGTCTTCTGCTTCAGCTTTGTCGACGCCTTCTTTGATGGCTTTGCCACCGGCATCAACGATCTCTTTTGCTTCTTTCAGACCCAGGCCAGTGATGGCGCGGACTTCTTTGATGACGTTGATTTTGGACGCGCCTGCAGATTTCAGGATAACGTCAAATTCAGATTGCTCTTCGCCACCGCCGGCACCACCGCCGTCAGCAGGACCAGCCATCATTACAGCGCCACCCGCTGCTGGTTCGATGCCATACTCGTCTTTGAGGATGGTTTTCAGTTCTTGTGCTTCCAACAGCGTCAGACCAACGATGCTTTCAGCCAGTTTTTTCAGATCAGCCATGTTTAGCTCTTTTCCGTTTTCTAAATGTGTTCCAACGCGAAGTGTTCAACCCCACGCCGATCAATTCGTTGCTCAGGCTGCCGCCTTGTCCTCAACAGTGGACAAGATGGAAGCAATGTTGCTTGCAGGTGCGCCAATGGCTCCAGCGATATTCGATGCAGGTGCGCCGAGCATGCCTGCGATGGTGCTGATAAGCTCCTCGCGGGAAGGCATTTTCGACACAGCCGTAACACCAGCTGGGTCCAACGCGTTCTCACCCATAGCGCCGCCAATGATCACAAAGTTTTTGTTATCTTTGGCGAAGTCCTCGGCGACCTTGGCTGCTGCCACAGGGTCCTCGGAATAGGTCAGAACGGTCATCCCTGAAAGAAGTGAACCGATGCTTTCGCATGGCTTCCCTTCCAGAGCGATCTTGGCGAGCCTGTTTTTGGCAACACGAACAGCACCACCCGCGTCGCGCGCACGCGCACGCAGGTCTTGCATGTCAGCAACTGTCAGACCGGCATAGTGTGCGACCACAACAACGCCAGAGCTTTCAAAGACCTGGCCGAGTTCATCGACCAGCTGTTCTTTTTGTGCTCTATCCACAGTTTCACTCCAAATTTGGGAATTTCTTCCCGGCTCAGTAGACCGGATTGCTCCGGCGGTTGGGTCCTTTTGTACGGGACGCCCTAACCGCCTCAGGCAATCGCCTTTGGATGGTTATTCTGTTCCCGTCTCAGGCAGGAATTATTGGAACATATGCCCCAACCCACCGTCTTGGACGAAGTAAAGGGGCATCTCCACGAATCGAGAGATGCCCCCTTGGACAGGCTGATACGACCTGATGCCTCGAATGTGAAGGGCAAAACACGAAAAACTGCTTGTTTCAGGCGGGATGCCCCTCGTCGGTCGGCTTGATCACCGGCCGTCAAATGGTCTCAGGAAGATATAGAAATCGGCAAACGACGTGTTGTGCCAGTCGCCATCATACTGAAAGGTGTTGTCGATTTTCTTGTACAGAGCCCAATCCGGCCGGTTCTTTTCAATCCAATCGGTGAATTTGCGGTGGCGGACATGATCGGCAGTGCCGTCGTTGTTGTCGTGGTTGCTTGAATAGATAACCACGAACTCGTTGCTCGCGTCGAACAGGGTGCGCATGTAGGCATCAAAGACATCATCTTCGACAAGGTGAAAGATCACATCCAGTGACATCGACAGATCGGCTTGCTGGCCGTCATATTTGTCGAGCGTCATAAAAGACCGTTTGCGGTTGTAGCGGAACAGCTCTTTGCAGGTCGCAACTGCAGTGGCACTGACATCAACACCCAAATACTTGGGATAAGAGGCCATTGTCAGCTGATTGCCATCACCGCAGCCAAACTCGATGACGGTTTCCAACTGGTTGTCCGCGACAAATTCATTCAAAATATCGGCTTTGAAGCGGGCCAGATGATTGTAGGACCCGTCACCGGAATTTCCACCGGCGGCGTAACGGCTTTCCCAGTAGTCGGAAGACTTTGTAAAAGGGATCGGGGCGGGCGCGCCCAACACGGCTTTCTTCGTGCTTCGCAGCAACTCTCTAAGCATAATAAATCTCTCAAATAAGGTCGTTTAACAAAATTAATGAAAGAACCATGCGCTACGAATCGCGTTTGAGTCAACAAAAACCGCCAAAAAGAAACAGGCGAGCCTAAGCCCGCCTGCATCTTAAATCGTTTGAAATTAGTCGCTTGGGCTTACGCGCTGACGGCAGCGAACACATCTAAGGTTACGCTCGGACCCACCGTCTCGGACAACACGCACAACAGTGCGACCTCTGTCACTTTCTCTGAAATGTGCTTGAAGGCTCCCAAGCCTTTGAATCAAGATCCATTGACCAAAACGATGGATCCAAGCCAAGATATTTGAGCATCATTAAGGCATCGCCCCCGACCATGTCCAAGAACTTCTGCCTCTCAGGGGCTGATATCCTTGGCGGTGCAGGACGATCAGGTTTCAGATTGCTAACGCCGGCCATCGGAAATCGCATTAATTTGGGCTCTATCCCAACTTGCTTTTTGACAAATGAAATAAGAGACCGAACGCCTGTTACACGTTGTGCTTCTTCGAAGGGGGACGTTGAAACCTCAATGTGGTGGCATAGCTTTTTGATCCACTGCGTGGGATCGCTTAACATGCCCTCAAGTGGGATCACGAGAATTTGGCTGTCATCGTAAACCTCTCGAAACATCGATAACTGTCGATGAAAGCTAACGCGATGGTAGCATGCCAAGGCCCAATCTTCATGGGTCAAGGCTTCTCCGAATGGAATTTCTTTTCCAAGTACGTGGGCAGTCATCCGCCAGTTTGAGATTGCACAAACAACGGGATTGCGAACCATATAAACAATTTTAGCGTCAGGGTAGTGCCTTTTAAGGCGTGGTATAACGCGCCCTGGTTCTTCTATTGCATTTGAATAGTTTGGTGAAAGATCGCCCACTTTCTCGCCGTTCAAAGGGGCTTTCGCGTAAATGTCAGCGTACCAGTCCCAACCGCGGCTCCAATTGCTCGAAAAGAACCTAGGTTCCTTCATTTCTGGAACGAAAACGCCGGGATGTCTTTTCAGCAATTTGTATACGCTGGTTGTCCCGCTACGTGCTGCACCAACAACAAAAAAGTCTATTTCGGGTTTGCCCATTATTGTGTGTCCTGATGCACGTCTCATTCAGTTCATGTAGCTATCTTGAATTGCGAAATGCAAGAGGTGGCAGTTCGTTCTAGTTTGTGGCTTGCAAAACGGCGGCAATCACCTTGCATCATTGAAAAAGGCGTTCCGCGGAAACGGAACGCCTTTCCAGTGTTGTCAGGTGCTGTGGGCTTACTCGCCTACGGCGGCGCCCACATCCAAAGTCACGCCCGGACCCATAGTAGAGGTCAAGGTGATCGACTTCATATATGTGCCTTTGGTGCCCGATGGCTTGGCTTTGGAAACGGCGCCAACGATGGCTTTGACGTTCTCAACCAGCTTGGCTTCGGTAAAGGATGCTTTGCCGATCCCAGCGTGCACAACGCCCGCTTTTTCGACCTTAAACTGCACTTCGCCGCCTTTTGCGCCTTTGACAGCAGCCTCGACGTCCATTGTGACCGTGCCGACTTTAGGGTTCGGCATCAGGTTACGCGGGCCAAGAACCTTACCCAGACGGCCAACAATCGGCATCATGTCAGGGGTGGCAATGCAACGATCAAATTCGATCTTGCCGCCTTGAACGATTTCCATCAGGTCTTCTGCACCAACGATATCAGCACCCGCTTTGGTCGCTTCTTCGGCCTTTGCATCGCGTGCAAATACAGCAACGCGAACGGTTTTGCCGGTGCCGTTTGGCAAAGCAATTACACCACGGACCATTTGATCCGCGTGACGGGGATCAACACCAAGATTGAAAGCGATTTCGATGGTTTCATCGAACTTGGCCTTGGCGTTGCCTTTGACCAGCTTTACAGCCTCTTCGATTGTGACGTTGCGCTTGCCTTCAACAGCGGCGCGGGCGGCTGTTGTGCGTTTTCCGAGTTTTGCCATCTTACTTCACCTCAATGCCCATAGAGGATGCCGAGCCGAGAATAATCTTCATCGCGCCTTCGATATCATTTGCGTTCAGGTCTTTCATCTTCGCTTCCGCGATTTCACGAACCTGCTTAACGGTGACGTGGCCAACCACTTCACGGGACGGGGTCTTGGCACCGGATTTCAAACCAGCGGCCTTTTTCAGGTAGTACGACGCCGGAGGAGTTTTGATCTCCATGGTGAAGGACTTGTCCTGATAATAGCTGATAACAGTCGGACACGGGGCACCAGGCTCCAGATCGGCTGTCTTCGCATTGAAGGCTTTGGTGAATTCCATGATGTTGATGCCGCGCTGACCCAGTGCGGGGCCGACGGGGGGGGATGGGTTTGCTTGACCTGCAGGAACCTGCAGCTTCAGCGTACCAACGAGCTTCTTGGCCATGGGGCCTCTCCTTTTACATTCGCCTCACCCGCGCGTCGGGATCAGC
>CAZWSE010000107.1:5817-10821 GCA_964636575.1 uncultured Sulfitobacter sp.
TCAGGTCTGTTTGTTGACCTGAGTGAAATCCAATTCAACAGGGGTCTCACGACCAAAGATGGACACAGCCACCTTAAGCACCTGATTTTCGTCGTCGACAGCTTCAACCATACCGTCGAAGTCCTCAAAGGGTCCGTCGTTGACCTTGACCTTCTCGCCGACCTCAAAGTGAATGAGGGTACGGGGGGCTTCTTCGCCCTCCTGAACACGGCCAAGGATGGCTTGTACTTCGGCATCACGCATCGGCATCGGGCGACCTTGTGGGCCAAGAAATCCGGTGACGCGGTTGATGGAATTGATCAAATGATAGCCGTGATCGGACATTTCCATGTGGACGAGAACATAACCGGGCATAAAGCGACGCTCGGAGGTCACCTTCTTACCGCGACGGACCTCAATCACCTCTTCGGTGGGGACCAGAACTTCGTCGATCTCAGCCTCAAGGCCCTTTTCAGCAACCGAGGTGCGGATCTGTTCAGCAATTTTCTTCTCGAAATTGGAAAGAACGCTGACTGAATACCATCTTTTGGCCATTGGAACTGCCTGTCCTCAGTTGTGTCAGGACAAGGCCTGAACCGTCATAAAATGCAGGGGCTTCAAGCACCCCGACCCCAATAAAAAACGACGCGCAACTCGAATCGCGGCGCGTCATGACATGGGATTGAAGGGTCTAGTAACGCCCTGCCCCTATCTGATCAAGGGGTTTGGCTGAATTTCAGGCTTAGGTGCCGAACGAGGTTAGCAAGGCATTCAGCCCGCCACGAATGGCAATATCTACGATTGCAAAGAAGATGGCGGTCAAAGCGGCCATGATGAAGACCATAATGGTGGTCAAAAACACCTCACGACGGGTCGGCCAAACGACCTTGGACACCTCAGCACGAACTTGCTGGATAAACTGAAGCGGGTTGGTGATGGCCATGGATGTCTGCTTTCGTTGTGCGTTGCACGCGATGTAGCGAAGCGGGGCGGTGATTTCAAGACGTTGTGGGTGGGATGTGGGGGATGTGTGGTTTGAGGGTTGGCTTTCGGGGGCAGCACCTGCAATCGCGCACTGGCTTGAGGTCCGCCGACACATCACAGCGGACCTTTGGACACTTGGCGGCGAACGGCGGGTTTGAGCCCATTGCGGTCCTCTCAGATTCTTGCTGCGCGCGCTCACTGCACCAGAAATGCCGCAGAGACGAAAAATTCTGCGCCGTCGAGCAGAAGAAAGAGCGGCCATTCAAACAGCCTGCGGCGATTTTAAGCCCTCAAGCTCACAGGTCGCCGGACCATCGGAGCTTGCATGCCGGCCTTCATTGTCGCAGAAACGATCGTGCGGTGCCAATACGTTCATTGTATCGCGGTGGATATCGCTCACCAGGCAATAACGTAGTGCTGTGGTACGATCCAGGACGCGCCATATTGAGAACGGCTTCGATCGACCGCGTTACGATCTGATTGCAGCCAGCGGCTTGATACCAACTTCAAATGTCGCGTTAAGGAGCGCCGTTGCAATTTCCATGATCTGACGGCTTTTCGCCGGTGAGCTATGCTGCAGAGCGACCGTTACTGAGGCGACCCCATGGTTCATGATCAGATGCAATGTTTGCCAAGCCTCTTCGATCCGAGATTGATCAATTAAGTGGCCACAGCTGCCCATGATTATATCGGTCACTTGGCGCGTATCATCTGTATCGATGTGCTGCGCGGCCTTGTCGTTCTCAGACCAGTCCCAAATATCCTTTAGAACCGGATTGTCGCGGTGCCGTCGATAAAAATCTTCCAGCAATTCCGTCGTGATCTGTGACAGCTCGTCAAGATTATTGGGCGGCGGTGTCAACGCCTTTTCAATGTCACAGCGGCTTTCGTCCAGATAGGCCTTGCTCAGCGCTTGGATAATCGCAGTTTTGTTGGGGAAGTATTGATACATCGACCCCATTGTTACGCCGGCTTCCTTTGCGATCTCGCTCATCTTTAGTCCTGCGCAGCCCTTCTGGAGGATCAACTCTCGCGCTGCGTTCAGAATCGCTTCGACCCTTTGCCGGGCACGGGCTTGTTTGGGTAAACGGATGAGTTGTTCTGCGTCTTCTCCCACGGTGATCTCACATTGTTATCTGACAACTTGTCACGTTTTTCGGGTCATTTGCCGAACTGGCATCAACCCTACGTTCCTAAATGCGCCGACTAAAAGGTAACCAAAATGAAAAAGCGAATTTCAATCATACTAAGCTGGACGATAACCGCGATTGCGCTGATCGCTTTGACAGGAATGTTTTGGCTGCAAGATAAAGCGCCCGAACAAGGCGACCATGTCTTTCGCACGCCTGCGCCCGTTGCAAACGTAAACCCACTGCCTGACGACCGTGACTACGTCGAACCCTCCGTGTCCATACCGCTAGAGCAAGATCAGTTCATCCGCCTTTCTGAGTACCCTCTCCGTAGGATTACAATTCAGAGATTGACTGAAAACTCCTATTGGATTCTTCACAACCTGCACGGCATGACAATGTATGTCGGCGAAAGCGAAGTCTTGTTGGTCGATGCATCCGCAGATCTATTTACTGAAAGGTTACTGGATCGAATTGCGGAAATCACACCCAATCCCGTGACAACGCTAGTGTATACGCATCCACATTTGGATCACGTTGGAGGGGCCACTGCTCTCCAAGAGGAGCTTCAAGCGCGCGGGCAGTCGCTTCGCGTCATCGCCAGTGATCGCATGGTCAGCGCAATTGAGGCTTACCAACAGCCAATTCCTATGCCCACCGAAGTGATTAGCGGACGCGTTGGGTTCTTCGAATTCGACAATCAGCAATTCAAGCTGGCCACTCCGGTGGACGTTGCTCATAGCACCGCTGACAGTTACGTGCTCTTCCCTGACAAAGTTGTTACATTCATTGACTTCATCCAGCCTGGTCGCTTACCACTGCACGATGTAAGCGGAGTACAGAACATCTCTGGCTACATCGAATTCCTGCGTCACGTCGCTGGCGAGGACTGGATCTTCGCTCAGTCTGGACACGTGAATATCAGTTCGCTGATCGACGTTACCCTCACGCTGGAATACTTCGAAGACATATATAATGTTTGGTTTGACGTTATCGTCGAAAACTGGGGCGTCGATGAATTTGTCCGCGCTAAGGCGAGAGGAGACTACGTTGGCGTCTGGCTCCGGAATGTCTTTGATCGTGTCGCTCATGAGGTCCTCGTCGAGCTCGAGCCGAAATGGGGACACTATCCTCATTTTGAAGTCGCTCTAGATCACGCTCTTAAGGTTCAATGGGACGGATTCTTGCACTTCGATTTCATCGGTCATCCGGAAATCAGGCCGAACTTTACGCCAATTTCTCCGGTTAACTGACAACCCCAAAAAAATGATACGCAAAAAATAGAACGACGTCTTTGAGCGTCCCCACTCCGCGGGTTCAGTCCGGGCATTCTGCTCGGAACGACCTCCCGCCTTTTCAACGGATTTCACCATGAACACACTCGCCATTCTCACGGCTATGATCGGTTTCCTGACAGTCTTTGTCCCTATGATCCGCTACTTCAGGACTATTCCTCGCGGCACGGTGCCCGAAAGGACCGGCGGTCTGGCCGCTACCCTTGTGGCTGGAGCCGCGCTTAGCATTTCGGCCATAGGGCTGGCGATCTGGGGCGAAAGGTCAGCCGGTGCGCTGGCCTACGTTCCCGCATTGTTTGGGCTCTTCTTTGCACTTTTGGTGTTGTTCATGCTGGCGCAACCAAAGGCACCTTTGGGGGACCTCAAAGTCAAAGTCGGCGACCAGATATTGCCCTTCGCTGCGAAAACCTTTGAAGGCACGGCGTTCGACACCTCGGCCATGGCGAGCAAACGCATCCTGTTCAAGTTCTACCGTGGCGGATGGTGCCCGTATTGTTCTGCCGAGCTTGAGGCATTTGATCAAATGTCGCCCGACCTGGCCCAATACGGCGTCGAAATTTTTGCCCTTAGCAAAGACGCGCCTGACCAAGCGGCGATTCACAAATCACGTGATAGCCTCAGCTTCCCGCTGCTGTCTGACCCTGATCTTGACGTTATACGCCAATACGGCGTCGAACATCACAAAGTGCTCAGCATGGACGCAACCCCAACGAAGAAAATTGGTGGAATTCCTCTTGGGTTCGGTCAGCCGAAGTTCCAGACGATGGCCATTCCGACGACCTTATTGATTGATGAAAATGGCATCATCAGGTGGATCGACCAATCCGAAGATTATCGTGTGCGCAGCAGCACGGATAGGATCCTGAAAGCGGTGCAGACGGCGTTTGATCAGAACAGCGCCGACGCGACCTTGTCTCAAGCCGTCTAGCGCGATTGAGCAGACATTTCAGCAAATTCGTGGGCCGCCGGCAGGGTCGAGGTATCGGCATATCACTGCTGCCCCAAAACAATCGAGGTACCTAATGCGTCCTGCCTGAACATTGAATCAACGGGATTCCCATTTGTTTGATTTTGTGATTCACGCTTTTTGCGGGGATTGATCATGCCAGCAGCGTTGCCGATGGCGCTTCGCGCGTGATTTCAGGACTATGTCTCGGAAGATTTGAGAGGTCGCCAGCGACATCTGGGGTTCGTTGGCTTCGCAAGATCCGCGAACGAGGAAAGATCGCACCTGAAACACAAGGACGCCCCGAAGGGCATGGTAAGCTCGCACGGCATCGCGGCTTTTGGAAGAGCTGGTTGCTCAGGATGAGGATGAGCGGTCATTGATGCCAGTTGCGGTTAAGGTAGGAAAAGAGCCCACTTTTAACGATGTTGCATAGTGAATGAACGTCTGCTTTAGCAAAAAATCGGATTAGCTTTCTTCGCGCAGGAGGACATCAAGAAGAATGATTGCATGATTATGATGATCATCTTTCGCTGCATAAAGCAGAGTGACGGTTCCGTTTGCCGCCCTTTCTTTCAGCTCTTTGATGCAGGCCATCTGTGCAGATCCATCCAACTCTGCCAGATATTGAAACTTGAACTCTCTCCACCGTTCGGGATCATGCCCAAAC
>CAZWSE010000108.1:0-10520 GCA_964636575.1 uncultured Sulfitobacter sp.
CCATGCGCACTTCGGTGTAGCGCATCGCGGCGGGGTTATCGCCATCCATCGAGCCAAAGTTGCCCTGACCATCCAGCAAGGGCAGGGACATCGAGAAATCCTGCGCCATACGGACCAGCGCATCATAGATCGCGGAATCCCCGTGCGGGTGGTATTTACCCATCACATCGCCGACCGGACGGGCCGATTTGCGGTATGATTTATCGTGGCTGTTTCCGGTTTCGTGCATCGCATAAAGAATGCGGCGGTGAACCGGTTTTAACCCGTCGCGCAGGTCTGGAATGGCACGGCTGACGATGACCGACATGGCATAGTCCAGATAGGACGTGCGCATTTCATGCTCAATCGTGACTGACGGCCCATCATATTGGGGCTGTTCAGGCTGGTTTTCATCATCATTTACAGGGGGTTCTGGCGTGTCGTTCACGTGCGGGCCCATTCTTTGGTGTGGTGCTACATTTGGTTAAGGCAAAGCCTATCATTACACCATATGTGGTGCAATGGCCGAGCGTGGATACTAAGGTGGTTTGCCGCGTTTAATGCGGGATCGCAG
Source organism: uncultured Sulfitobacter sp. (assembly GCA_964636575.1). Classification (GTDB taxonomy): domain Bacteria; phylum Pseudomonadota; class Alphaproteobacteria; order Rhodobacterales; family Rhodobacteraceae; genus CAZWSE01. The sequence goes on from CAZWSE010000108.1 coordinate 554, forward strand.
GCGCCGGTTTCAGCCGCTGGATGGCCTGTGCGGTGGCCTGAACAGTGGCATCTGGCGCTTGAGAACGCGCCAGTATTCGCAAGCCGACGTAAAGCGTCGTCAAAAGCTGCGCTTGCGCTGTGATCTCATCTGCCGACTGGCCTTTGTGTGCGATTGATCCGTGCAAGGCCGCTTCAAACCCGCTGCGCATTTTGTTCAGGCTTTCATCGGTCGATTTGGCGATCTCTGCATCATAGGCCGCTGGCCCTGCGGCGGTGGTGCACAGCAGGCATCCGCGTCTGTCGCCCTTGGCCACGCTTTGCGCCGCCCCGTTGAACAGCGTTGTGATCCTGTCCCACCCGTCGATGCTGTCGTCGGTCAGCGTGTGGACCCCTTTGTCGACCATCTGCGTGTCATACCGCGCCAGGACCGTCAGAAAGAGCGAGCGTTTGTCTTTGTAGGCTTTGTAAAGGCTGCCGCGTGTAAGCCCCATGCCATCAAGAATATCCGGCAGGGTGGCGTTGTCGTAGCCGTGTTCCCAAAACACGTCCCGCGCCCCGTCGAGCGCTATATCTTCGTCAAATTCGCGAGGCCGGGCCATTGCGTTCTCCTGTCTGCTATGATGCAGATGTAGGAGTTGTGAACCGTGAAGTCCAGAATTAAGCGGAACAGCTTGCCCCGCCGAGCACGCAGAACTTGGCACAATGCGGGTGGTTCAGCTTCACTGGCGCTTCGGCGTCTTCCAGCGTCTCGCCAAGCTCAAATTCGGGCGCGTAGGGTAAAAGCGTGCAGGCTAAAACCGCCGGTTTCGCCGCCCCTTTGCGTTTTACCACCATGCGGGATGAACTGCACATCACTGCGTCGGGTGATTTGTCCAAAATCCCCCAGCAGGCGGTTGTGATTTCGGGCACTTCCGCGCTTTCGTCCATTTCGGGGAACAGCACTGTCATTGCTGGGTTATGCGCGTCGATGTCGAACCCGTGTTTTGCATAGAAAGCGGCATATCCCGCACGGCTTTGTGCGTCGCTGTCGGCCATAACGCTGCGGCCTGCCACGGCCATTGTGATCCCGTTGTCGCGCAGCCATTCCATGCCTGTGATCGTTTTGGCCAACGCCCCGTCGCCCCGTTCGGCGTCATGGAGTGTCGCATCAAAGTGGTCGACCGAAATCCGCAGCGTCAGCTTGCCGGGGTAGGCGGTGTTGAGCCGTGTCAGCCCTTGCAGCACAGATTTGCGCATCATGGGCCGCATGGCGTTGGTCAGGATCAGGACGTCATAGCCGCGTTCCAGTGAGGCTTCGGTTATCTCGATCATCTGCGGGTTCATGAAGGGCTCGCCGCCAGTGAAGGCGATTTCAGAGACGCCCCAATCACGGGTGTCCAACTGGTCGAGGTAGTCGCGAACCTCATCCGCGGTGATATAGACCAGCGCGTCATTGGTAGGGCTGCTTTCGATGTAGCAATTCACACATTCAATGTTGCACAGCGTGCCTGTGTTAAACCAAAGCGTCTGCGGGTTGGTCAGCGCGACTTCGGCCCGTTCTTCGCCTTTTGCGGTCAAAAGAGGGTCTAGAAACTTGCCAATGTTAGCGGTAACGTGGTCTTTCATGAAATCGCGCGCCTTTGTGATCCGTCGCGCTTAGATACTGGCTGTTGGCATCGTAGAAAAGGGGTCTTTCCCGCTTTGACGCCATTGTGATGCTGGAACGCTATGCTAGGGTCCGCGCGCAAGGCGAAAGAGTAGGGCGAAACGATGGTTTCTCGCGTCATTCCGGTTGAACCGTTTGATCTGATTGTTTTTGGCGGCACAGGGGATCTGGCGCGGCGCAAAATCCTGCCCGCTTTGTTCCGGCGCTATTGCTCGGGGCAGATCCCGCCTGAGGCCAGCATTATCGGCTCTGCGCGGTCTGATATGGACGATGCCAGCTACAAAATCTTCGTCGCTGAGGCCATTCGAGAGTTCGGCGGCGGCCGTGCTTGCGAAGACGGCACTTTGGGTGCGTTTTTGTCTCGTGTCGGGTATGTGATGTCGGATGCAAAGGGTGATACCGGTTGGACCGAGCTGGCCGCGCGGTTGCCAGAGGATGAGACCCGTGTGCGGGCCTTCTACTTTTCGGTCGCGCCGAGCTTGTTTGGTGATCTGGCCGAACGGCTGCACAAATTCAACATGGCCACGCCCGCATCACGGATTGTAGTTGAGAAGCCCTTTGGTCGAGACTTGGAAACGGCCAAAGCCCTGAACACATCACTTGCCGCGCATTTTGACGAAACACAAATTTACCGGATCGATCATTATTTGGGCAAGGAAACCGTTCAGAACCTGATGGCGATCCGCTTTGGCAATATGCTGTTCGAGCCGCTGTGGAACAGCCAGTATATCGATCATATCCAGATCACTGTGGCTGAAACGGTGGGCGTTGGCGGACGCGGTGAATACTACGACACCTCTGGTGCGATGCGCGATATGGTGCAAAACCACCTGATGCAGCTGTTGTGTCTGATCGCGATGGAGCCGCCTGCGAAGTTTGATCCAGATGCCGTGCGTGATGAAAAGCTGAAAGTGATCCGCGCGCTTGATCCGGTGGAGCCCTATCAGATCGTGCGCGGGCAGTATGAGGCCTCGGCTGACAATAAAGACGACCACCCCAGCTATCGTGATGCTGTGGGCGACCCAAGGTCCAAGACCGAAAGCTTCGTTGCGATGAAGTGTATGATTTCGAACTGGCGGTGGGCCAATACGCCGATTTACCTGCGCACGGGCAAACGCCTAACGGCACGGTCATCTGAAATTTCGGTCATCTTCAAGAAAACACCTCATTCCATCTTTGGCTCAGAAGCCGGCCAGCACCGCAATATTCTGTCGATCCGGCTGCAACCCAATGAAGGCATCACGCTTGGCGTGACGATCAAGGAACCGGGGCCGGGCGGGATGCGTTTGGTTGATGTGCCGCTTGATATGACCTTTGCCGAAGCGCTTGGACCCGAAGGTGAAGACCCGCCAGATGCCTATGAGCGCCTGATCATGGATGTCATCCGTGGCAACCAAACCCTGTTCATGCGCGGCGACGAAGTTGAGGCCGCTTGGGCCTGGACAGATCCCATTATCGCAGGATGGACCGAACGTGGCGAAGCCCCAAAACCCTACGACAGCGGCAGCGACGGCCCTACAGATGCAAAACAACTGATGGACCGTGACAAACGCGAATGGAGACTGATCAAGCCATGAACATCATCGAATACCCAGACCGCGACTTGCTGGCGATGGGGCTTGCCAATGCCTTGGCGGGCGCTTTGAAGAACGCGCTGATCGGCCGCGATCATGTCAGTTTCGCAGTGCCAGGTGGGACGTCACCGGGACCTGTGTTTGACACACTCAGCGCCGTTGATCTTGATTGGGGCAGGGTGCATGTCATGCTGACCGATGAACGCTGGGTGCCTGAAACCCATGAACGATCGAACACGGCCCTGATCAAACGGCGGCTTCTGACAGATCGTGCCTCTGAGGCCGTTTATGTGCCGCTTTACCGCGATGTGCCGGAGCCTGATGAGGTTTTGGACGGGGTGCAGTCATCGATTGATGCCGAAACTCCGATTTCGGTTTTGCTGCTGGGTATGGGGGCGGATATGCACACTGCGTCCTTGTTTCCGGGCGGGGATCGGTTGCAAGATGCTTTGCGCGGTGATGCCCCATCTGTTCTGCCCATGCGCGTGGATGGTCAACCTGACGTTCGGATCAGCCTGACCGCGCCCGTGCTGCACAGCGCCTTGGACAAGCATTTGCTGATCTTTGGCGCCGACAAGCGCGAGGCTTTGGAAAAGGCCCAATCCTTACCCCCAGAAGAAGCCCCGATTTCCGCCGTGTTGAGCGGTATGACTGTACATTGGGCGGAGTAAAACCATGTGGAACACCCTGAACAAACTGCGCGCGGCCCAAGCTGATTTGTCCATTCTGGACTTGTTTGAAACCGCTGGTCGTGCCGAAGACTATTCCGCAAGTACGGGCGATATGCTTTTGGATTATTCCAAAACCCAGATTGATGAAGGCGTGCGATCGGCTTTGATTGATCTGCTGGATACGGCAGGCGTTGCCGCCAAACGCGAGGCCATGTTTGCCGGCACAGCGATCAATGACACCGAAGGGCGTCCTGTGTTGCACACCGCCTTGCGCAATCTTGATGGTGGCCCTGTTTTGGTCGATGGCGCGGATGTCATGCCGGAGGTTTTGGCAACCTTGGCCCGTATGGGCGATTATTCGGATGAGGTGCGCGGCAGTAAGATCACGGATGTCATCAACATTGGCATTGGTGGGTCCGACCTTGGCCCTGCGATGGCGGTCCAAGCCTTGTCGCCCTATCACGATGGCCCCCGCGTGCATTTTGTATCAAACGTCGATGGTGCTGATATTGCCGATACCCTGCGCGGTTTGGATGCCAAGACGACGCTTGTGATTGTAGCCTCTAAAACCTTCACCACCATTGAAACCATGACCAATGCCCGCACCGCGCGCGCTTGGATGGCTGAGAATGGGGGCGATGTGACGGCCCAGTTCGCTGCTTTGTCCTCGGCTGGCGATAAGGCTGCTGATTTCGATATTCCTGCGGCCCGTGTCTTTGGTTTTGAGGACTGGGTCGGTGGTCGATACTCCGTTTGGGGCCCGATAGGCTTGTCTTTGATGATTGCCATTGGTCGCGATGCCTTTGCCGCCTTTTTGCGTGGTGGTCAGGCGATGGACCAGCATTTTCGTGCGGCCGACTGGCATGAGAATATGCCTGCCATGCTGGCCTTGGTCGGTCTGTGGCACAATCAGGTCTGCGGCCACACCACCCGCGCTGTGCTGCCTTATGACAACCGTTTGGGCCAATTGCCTGCCTATCTTCAGCAGCTTGAAATGGAGAGCAACGGCAAGTCTGTTGCGATGGATGGGAGCGCTTTGGAAGTTGAATCCGGCCCCGTCGTTTGGGGTGCACCCGGCACAAATGGTCAGCACGCGTTCTACCAGTTGATCCATCAGGGCACCCGCGTCATCCCATGTGAGTTTCTGATCGCCGCTGAAGGCCACGAGCCTGATCTGGCCCATCATCACCGTCTGTTGGTCGCCAATTGTCTCGCCCAGTCCGAGGCCTTGATGCGTGGCCGGTCGTTTGAAGTTGCCCAAGGGTTGATGGCAGACAAGGGCTTGGATGGCGCCGAGCGTGACCGTCAGGCCCGCCACCGTGTTTTTGCGGGCAACCGGCCCTCTGTCACCATTGCATATCCGCAACTGACCCCATTCGTGCTGGGGCAGTTGATTGCGCTTTATGAGCACCGTGTCTTTGTCGAAGGCGTTGTCTTGGGGATCAATTCCTACGACCAATGGGGCGTTGAGCTGGGCAAGGAACTTGCCACTTCGCTGGGTCCGATTGTCGATGGTGAGGCGTCTGCCGAAGGCAAAGATGGATCAACCCGTGCATTGGTGGATTTTGTAGCCCGTCACCGCAGCTAGGTCGTTGCGTCAGTCTTGGTAAAGCCGCAAACCAAGGCTTGCCAGACGCTGATCCTGTTGGCACCTTACCACAAAGACAAATTCCGTGGGAGGAACCGATATGCTTGGCCAGATGATGAACAAACCGCTGCTCATTTCAGAGCTGATTGAACACGCGGGCCGCTATCATGGGCCGACAGGGATCGTTTCGGTCAACACCACGGGCGGGGTTGAGCAAACCACTTGGGGGTCCGTGCGCGACAATTCCCGCGCCTTGGGGTCTGCATTGCACAAGCTGGGGCTAAGCCCGCAGGCCCGCTGCGCCACCATTGCTTGGAACAACCGTCGTCACTTGGAAATCTATTTCGGTGTCTCCGGTTCTGGTTTCGTGTGCCACACGATCAACCCGCGTCTTTTCCCAGAACAGCTGGTCTACATCATCAACCATGCCGAAGACGAAGTGCTGTTCATCGACGAGACCTTCCTGCCGCTGGCGGTTGCATTGCGCGACAAGCTGCCAAAGCTGAAGCATGTGGTGCTGATGGGGCCACGTAGTGAAGATGCAGCCGCCAAGTTCGACGGGCTGGTCTTCTACGACGAGCTGCTTGAAACCGGTGACACCAATTACGACTGGCCGGAGTTCGATGAAAACACGGCCTCGTCGCTGTGCTATACCTCTGGCACGACGGGCAACCCGAAGGGGGTGCTGTATTCGCACCGCTCGACCATGCTGCATGCCTTTGCGTCCAACTTCATCGACTGCATAGGCTTTTCAGCGATGGATGTGGTGCTGCCCGTGGTGCCAATGTTCCACGTTAATGCATGGGGCACGCCCTATGCCTGTGCAATGGTCGGGGCGAAGATGGTTATGCCGGGGCCGGGACTTGATGGGGACAGCCTTGTTACATTGATCGATGACAACAAGGTATCTGTCGCTTTGGGGGTTCCCACGATCTGGCTTGGGCTTTTGGGATCGGCCAAGAAGATGGGATCGAAGCTGGAAAGCCTCAAACGGACGGTTGTGGGCGGATCGGCCTGTCCGCCGTCCATGATGGCGCAATTCCGTGATGAATATGGTGTCGATACAGTCCACGCTTGGGGCATGACCGAAATGTCACCGCTTGGATCGTCCAACAAACCACTGGCCAAACATGCAGACTTGCCCGAGGCCGAGCAACACAAGCTGCGCGAAAATCAGGGGCGTGCGCCCTTTGGGGTCGAGCTTGAGATCATGGACGAGAACGGCAAACCTTTGCCACATGACGGAGAAGCGCAGGGCGATCTGATGGTGCGTGGGCACTGGATCTTGGACGCCTATTTCCAATCCACAACTGACGAGACGCTGACCAATGGCTGGTTCGACACCGGCGATGTGGCAACGATGGACGAAGATGGGTATCTGACGATCCGCGACCGCAGCAAGGACATCATCAAATCCGGCGGGGAATGGATTTCATCGGTGGAGTTGGAAGGCATCGCGATTGCACACCCTGATCTGGCCGATGCCGCTGTCATTGGCGCGGCCCATGCGAAATGGGACGAGCGGCCGGTTCTGATTGCGGTCAAGGCCGAGGGCTGTGATCCGGCAGAGGCGGATATCTTGAAGATATTCGAAGGCAAAATCGCCAGCTGGCAGGTGCCGGATAAGGTGGTCTTTACCAATGAGCTGCCGCGCAATGCGACGGGCAAAGTGCTCAAACGCAACCTGCGGGATGAGTTTGGCCAAGTGCTGATGGGGTAGGTGAGACCACCCGCGACCGTTGGTCCGCATGCAATCTCTGGCTATTCTAGCGTGTGTCATGCTACCTAAGCGGGAAAAGAATGGGTGCCATGACCTCTGAGAATACACATCTTTCGGATAGTTCTTTGTGGCACTTCGCGGAATTGGTGCCTGCAAATATTTTCGTCTATAACCTGAAAACAGGCGTAACTGAATACAACAGCCAGACTATTCTCAAGCTGATCGGATACAGCAACCAAGACATCATTGATATGGGCGATGACTTGACCGCAAGAGTTGTGCACCCTTCTGATGTTCCAATTGTGCAAAAAGCTATAATGGGCGCGGGTGATCTCAAAGACGGAGACATAGCAGATCCTTCTGAATACCGCGCGCTCTCAAAGGACGGGAGTTGGGTTTGGCTTTCAGCCTCATTTCGAGTTTTAGATCGCGATGAAGACGGCAATGTACGACGCGTCATCGGCGCATCCCATATAATTTCACTCCAAAAGGACGCCGAAAAGGCCTTACTCGAAGCAAACTTGATGCTGACAACCGGTGTGAATACGTCCCCCATTTCTATTCTGGGGTTTGATAAGGCAGGAAAAATCGTTTCTGTGCACGAAGCGCCAAGCGCCAAGCACCAAGACTGTCGGGTTGGATGTAAAACTGCCGTGCGACTGGCCGCGCAATCTGACCTTTGCACACCAGAACCTGACACCTTTGCCTGCAGATCAATCACCTATTGCACGCGGTCTGGCTGGCGAGGACTTTGTCGCCCAAGTGTTCAGTTTGATAGACAAGGGCGGAGAGACAAAATATGTTAGCGTGTCCTCGTCTCAGGTTGTTCCGCAGACCTCTGCTGTCCAATTTGTCTTGGTTATTGATGACATTAGCCAATCCGAGAAACAGCGCTTGCAAATTGAACGATCAAGCCGTCTTGACGCCTTAGGCCAACTGACCGGCGGAATTGCGCATGATTTCAACAATATTCTGACCGCCATTTTGTATTCCATCGTTCTGGCTGGCCGCACCGATGATCCAAAATTGCGGGCCGAGCATCTGAAAGAGGCTGAAAAATCTGTAGGCCGCGCACAGTTGCAGACGTCCCGTTTGATGACCTTTGCGGGCAAGCAACCGGGGCTGGCGGAGTCCAAATCCGTTGCCGAAGTGTTTCGATCTTTCGAATCCCTCGTGCGGCCAATTCTGGAGGCGAATTTCGAGTTTGCCGTTAATGACGTCGACGCTGATGTAAGCGTGTTGTGCGATGCGCCGCAGCTTGAAAGCACGTTGATGAACCTTGTGCTGAACAGCCGTGATGCGATGATCGCGGCGGGCAGGGGCGACAAGATCAGCCTGATGGCCCGCGTGGTTGACGCAGCCCCCGAGGTTTCACTGGGTCAGACCGACCGTTCAGAGATGGGTGGATATGTTGAGATTTCTGTCGCGGACAATGGCCCCGGTATGGATCATGAAACCCAACGCCGTGCCGCCGATCCGTTTTTCACCACCAAAGAAGAGGGGTCTGGCACGGGGCTTGGCCTTGCGATGGCCTATTCGTTTTCCCGTCAATCCAATGGGTTTTTCCAGATCTATTCGGAACTGGATGTCGGCACGACCGTGCAGTTGACCCTGCCGCGTGGCGCATCTGTCGGTCCGCAAAAGGCGCAACCGGATGAGTTTGATATTCACAATGGCGCGGGCGAAACCATATTGCTGGTCGAGGACCATGCCAGCATTTTGAAGACCACGACCATGTTTCTGGAAGACATCGGCTATGTCGTCGTCGGCGCGCTGTCCAGTCGTGACGCCCTTGAGATTGCCCGCGCAGGCCCGGATTTTGACTTGCTGTTGACCGATGTTGTCATGCCCGGTGGTATCAACGGCTTCGAGCTTGCACGGCGCGTCAAAGAGATGAGACCAAGCGTGGCAGTGGTGTATTTTTCGGGGTATACTGGCTTTGACAGCGCCGAGATGGGCGAAGTGACTGCCCCGTTGTTGCAAAAGCCTGCCTCTCCGGTTGAGCTGTCCCAAGCGATTGCCTTAGCGATCCAGAAAGCAAAGTGATCTATGGCGCATATCGTATTGTTGGAAGATGACCATGATCTCGCCAAGCGGATCATGATGGGTCTGAACCTTGATGGACATGATGTGACCGTCTTTGACGAAGTTGCCCCCGCGTTGCGCTTTTTTGAGGCCAATGAGGTCGATTTGGTGATCGCGGATCTGTTCATTCGTCAAAATGGTCAGATCGCGAAAGAGGGTGGGCTGACTTTGATGTCAGGCATCCGTCAGCAGTTGAAAGCAAGCGTTCCGATTATTGCGATTTCGGGGTCGTTCAATTCCCTCAGCCAAAACGAGATGAAATTGTCAGCGAAGACTGTCGGTGCGACCTATCTGCTGGCCAAACCGTTCCACCCCGACGCCCTGACGCGGATGATTGAACACTTGTTGTTGTAACGGCTTTCACCCGCGTTTGAGCAGCTTGTAGACCCCGAAAACAGTCAGCAGCGCGCCCACAGCGCAGATGCAATAGGCCACCAGTTCGATTGTGCTGCGATCCGCCATTGCGAATTTGAACGTGGTGTAGTGGATCCCGAAGGGCAGGTGGTTCTCTAGAAACAGCGATCGCCCCAGAAAGCTGTACCCGTCATAAAGCAGTGCCACACCTGCCGCGACCCAGAGAAGTGATAACAAACGCATGGCTTTGGCCTTTTTCAGGGGAAAGACTGGATTGGAGCGGGTAACGAGAATCGAACTCGTAACTAAAGCTTGGGAAGCTGCCGTGATACCTTTTCACCATACCCGC
>CAZWSE010000109.1:0-294 GCA_964636575.1 uncultured Sulfitobacter sp.
CGTGGACCTTGGCGGCGTAGACGGGCTGCTGCACGTCACCGATATGGCTTGGCGTCGGGTCAACCACCCGTCCGAGATCCTGACAATCGGCGAAACGATCAAGGTGCAAGTCATCAAGATCAACAAAGAAACACACCGCATCTCATTGGGTATGAAACAGCTGCAAGACGATCCATGGGATCTGGTCGCAGGCAAGTACCCACTGGAATCGACACACACCGGCCGCGTGACCAACATCACCGACTACGGTGCATTTGTTGAGCTTGAAGCAGGCGTCGAAGGTCTGGTGCACGT
>CAZWSE010000109.1:304-10308 GCA_964636575.1 uncultured Sulfitobacter sp.
TGTCCTTGGGGCTGAAGCAGACAATGCGCAACCCATGGGAAGTGTTCGCTGAATCCAACCCTGAAGGCAAAGAAGTCGAAGGCGAAGTCAAGAACATCACCGAATTCGGTCTGTTCATCGGGCTCGAAGGCGACATCGACGGGATGGTTCACCTCTCCGATCTGTCTTGGGACGAACGCGGCGAAGACGCGATCCAGAACTACCGCAAAGGCGACATGGTTCAGGCCGTTGTCTCCGAAGTGGACGTTGAAAAAGAGCGGATCAGCCTGTCGGTCAAAGCGCTGGGCGGGGACAAGTTCTCCGAAGCGGTTGGCGGCGTAAAGCGCGGCTCGATCATCACTGTCGAAGTGACAGCGATCGAAGATGGCGGCATCGAAGTCGAATACGAAGGGATGAAATCATTCATCCGTCGGTCCGACCTCAGCCGGGATCGGGCAGAGCAGCGGCCAGAGCGGTTCAGCATCGGCAACAAGGTCGACGCACGCGTCACCAATGTTGATGCGAAAACACGCCGCTTGGGGCTTTCGATCAAAGCACGCGAGATCGCAGAAGAGAAAGAAGCGGTTGAGCAGTATGGGTCTTCCGATTCAGGCGCGTCCTTGGGCGATATCCTCGGCGCGGCGCTGAAAGGCGACGAATAAGAACCGCTGCGGTAACGCAATGACTTTTCTATAGTATTGGCCCCTCGCAGAGAAATCTGCGGGGGGTTTTCTTTGGCGAATCGATTGGCACATCCTAGGCGTGTATAGAATCGAGGCTTAAACTTGTCTCATTTATTGAAGAATTTGCACATTTTCCGCAGCCCGTGATGGATATTCTTGTCGCAAAACCCGTAACTCCATGATTTTTTGAGCGAAAATGCACTGGAAGCGGCGGGAAGGCTTTCCTTGCATCCAACTTTCGGTATCTTTGTACGAGCACAAAATTATTTCATTTGGACTCCGGGGGGATAGGACCAGTGATTAGATCAGAACTTATTCAAAAGATCGCGGATGAGAATCCGCACCTCTACCAGCGGGACGTAGAACGCATCGTAAATACCATTTTTGACGAAATCACATCGGCGATGTCCAAAGGGGATCGGGTCGAACTGCGTGGTTTTGGGGCGTTTTCAGTGAAAAAACGCGATAGTCGCATTGGACGCAATCCACGTACAGGAGAGACTGTTCCTGTCGCAGAAAAACATGTACCCTTCTTCAAGACCGGAAAGCTTCTCCGGGATAGGTTGAATGGGAAATCCTGAAAATGCGTTATATTCGTTATGCTTGTATCGCCCTGTTTGGGCTGGCTTTGATTGCAGTCTCTCTTGCCAATCGTGAACTTGTGACAGTGAAAGTCCTGCCGGATGAAGTGGCAGGGGCATTCGCGGTCAATCCAACGATCAGCTTGCCGCTGTTCGCCATCATCTTCGGAGGCATCCTGATCGGGGTTCTGGTCGGGTTTATCTGGGAATGGCTGCGCGAAAGCCGCATCCGCTCTGAGGCCGGTGCAAAGGCCCGCGAAGTGCGCAAGCTGGAACGGGAAGTTGACCGTCTCAAAGGCATGCAGAATGAAGGCAAAGACGAAGTTCTGGCCCTGCTTGAAGAGACCGCCTGAACCACATGTCGCCTGACATTTCTGTAAAACTCTGCGGCCTCAGCCGACCTCAAGACGTGTCGGCGGCCGCAAGCGCAGGTGCGCGCTATGTGGGGTTCACCTTCTTTGAAAAGTCCCCGCGCAACGTGAGCTTGGAGACCGCGGCATCTCTGGCCCACGCGGTTCCGGATGGTATTTGCAAAGTGGCATTGACCGTAAATGCAACAGACGCAGAATTGGACGCGCTGTTGCAGGCCGTGCCGCTGGACATGTTGCAACTGCACGGGGCCGAGCCGCCCGCGCGTGTCACGCATGTCAAATCGCGCTACGGATTGCCCGTGATGAAAGCCGTGGGCGTGGCCGATGCACAAGACCTGCCGCAGCTTGATGCTTACGCAGGCGTGGCTGATCAAATACTGGTCGATGCCAAACCGCCCCGTGGGGGCGACCTGCCCGGTGGCAATGGTCTTGCCTTTGACTGGCGCTTGATCACAGGCCGCCGCTGGACCGTGCCTTGGATGCTCGCAGGGGGGCTGACGCCAGACAACGTGGCCGAAGCCATCCGCGTTACTGGCACCCGACAAGTCGATGTATCCTCTGGTGTGGAAAGCACCCCCGGCGTCAAAGATGCAGACCGCATGGCCGCCTTTGTGCGCGCCGCGACGGAGGCGATATGACCCGTTTTGTCATACTGTTGGTTCTTCTTATCGTCGCCGCTGGCGCGCTCTTCGCTACAAACCCCGACCGCGCGGCGTTCGAGACCAAAGTCGAAGATCAATTGCTGTCCAAAATCGACGGGTTGGACCCCAATGACATAGAAGACGAAACCGCGCGGTTTCTGCTCGCCACTTGCAAGGTTGGTGGTCCCGTCTGTGCCAACCTGATCGGCTCTTTCACCGAGATTTCTGTTGAAGACAAACTGTTGTTCTCGACCGCTCAGGTCAGTCTTGGTGGCAGCGATCCGGTGACCTGCTATGGCTTGCTGAACAAGGTCAGCTGTCCCAGCCTATAGCCCCGTTTGCGGGCGTCCATTTTGAGTATTTTGAAAAGGGTAAAGGCGCACGCCCCTGCGCCCGATTTGCACTGGAATTTTCTAATAGGCCCGACTATCACTTGCCTGTTCTGACAAGCGGGTGATCATCATGGCAAACGACCTTTTTAACAGCTTCATGACCGGACCGGACGAAAGCGGCCGTTTCGGTGATTTCGGCGGTCGCTTTGTATCCGAGACACTGATGCCGCTTATTCTGTCCCTTGAGGAAGAATACGAGAAAGCCAAAACCGACGAGACCTTTTGGGCCGAAATGGACGATCTGTGGACCAACTACGTTGGCCGCCCAAGTCCTTTGTATTTCGCCGAGCGTCTGACCGACCATCTCGGCGGCGCCAAGGTCTATATGAAGCGCGACGAGCTGAACCACACCGGCGCCCACAAGATCAACAACGTTTTGGGCCAGATTATCCTCGCCCGCCGCATGGGAAAAACCCGTATTATTGCCGAAACAGGTGCTGGTCAGCATGGCGTCGCCACTGCTACTGTCTGTGCCAAGTTCGGCCTGAAATGCGTGGTCTACATGGGCGCCCATGATGTTGAGCGTCAGGCCCCCAACGTGTTCCGCATGAAGCTGCTTGGCGCCGAGATCGTGCCTGTGACCTCTGGCCGTGGCACCCTGAAAGATGCCATGAACGACGCCCTGCGCGACTGGGTCACCAACGTCCGCGACACGTTCTATTGCATCGGCACCGTGGCCGGCCCGCACCCGTACCCCGCCATGGTTCGCGATTTTCAGTCCATCATCGGCAAAGAAGTCCGCGACCAGATGACCGAAGCCGAAGGCCGTTTCCCCGACACAGTCATCGCCGCAATCGGAGGCGGATCCAACGCGATGGGCCTGTTCTACCCCTTCCTCGACGACAAAGAGGTCGGCATCATCGGGGTCGAAGCAGGCGGCAAAGGCGTCAACGCCAAGATGGAACACTGCGCGTCCCTGACAGGCGGCCGCCCTGGCGTTCTGCACGGTAACCGGACGTACCTATTGCAAGACGACGACGGGCAGATCCTCGAAGGGTTCTCGATCTCGGCAGGGCTGGACTACCCCGGCATCGGACCGGAACACGCATGGCTGCACGACATCGGGCGGGCGGAATACGTGTCGATCACGGATGTAGAAGCGCTTGAGGCCTTCCAACTCTGCTGCACGCTCGAAGGGATCATCCCGGCGCTAGAGCCCAGCCACGCACTCGCCCACGTGATGAAACTGGCGCCAACCCTGCGATCCGACCACATCATCTGCATGAACATGTGCGGGCGGGGGGACAAAGACATCTTCACCGTGGCCAAAGCGCTCGGGGTTGAGATGGGTGAATTCGCCTAACCCAACAATCCAGTGGGGCCATCGGCGTATTGGGTCAAGACATCAATGGGGACGACATCCAAGGCCTTCATATGGGTGGCCTGCAAGTTGACCTGAGGGGCGCAGCCTTCCTCATGAGCCTGCAAGAAGCGGGACGCACAAAGACACCACTGATCGCCATCCTTTAAGCCGTCAAAACCATACTCGGGGCGAGGGGTGGACAGATCATTGCCAAGATACTTGGAAAACGCCAAAAACTCGGCGGTCATCACGGCACAAACAGTATGACTGCCGGTATCAGCGGCACAGGTGTTGCAATGACCATCGCGGAAATAGCCGGTCACAGGGTCCAAACCGCAAATCTGCAAAGGACCACCAAGGACGTTAACACTGGGATCGGGTTCCATATCTGCTCCTACAAACCATTGGCGATCAGACGAAACATCGCTTCATTCTCGGCAGCAACGCCATCAACACGGAAATTCCGGTCAGCACCGGTGGTGGCAATGACAACGCCTGTACGCTCATTGATATAGATGTACTGACCGTAAATGCCACGGGCCATGTATTCGCGGGGCTCGGCACCCTCAGGCATCCACCACTGATAACCATAGAGCACACCGCCAGGAGCATTCGGAGTGGTAGACAGCTCAACCCAATCGGCAGGGACAACCTGCTGACCATTCCATTCACCGCCCTGCAAAATCATCTGACCAAAACGGGCATAATCGCGGGTGGTCACATTCAAACCGCCCAAAACAAAGGCCACACCGACACCGTCGGTCAGGTAATAGGGGGCCTGTTCCATACCCAAGGGGGCAATGATTTTCTCGGACAACAGATCAGGAATAGACCGACCCGTGGCGCCGCGAATGACCATGCCAAGAACATGGGTATCAATAGATGTATATTGCCATACGTCACCGGATGGTGCGAAGGTTTCAGTCAGTCCAGTGGCGAAATCGTCCATCGTGCCGCCTAAGGCCAAGACACGGCCCATACGGTTAATGTCAGAATTGTAATCCAGATAATCCTCGTTGAAGGTGATCCCGCTGGCCATGTTCAAAACATGCAAAATCGTGGCACCATCATAGGCTCCACCTTTCAATACGGGAGCGTATTGAACAACAGGATCATCCAGCGAAGCAATCGCGCCTTCCTCGACCAGAACCCCGAATAGGGCGGCCAGAAACGACTTGGCAACAGACCAAGATACGCGGCGGTCATCGGGGCCGGTGCCAAGGAAATAGTTTTCATAAACGATCTGACCCTGATGCATCACCACAAGCGACGTCACATTGCGCGCGGCAATCCATTCGTCCAGCTCGGGCGGCATCTCGGTTTCAGGGCCATAGGGCAGGCGGCTCGTCTCACCGTCACCGCGCGGCACAGGCACGGTCAAAAACGCACCATCCATATTGCTGAAATTGCTAACGATCTTGTCGGCAGAGAAAAGAGAGTTCACCGCCATCAACCGCGTTATTTCTTCGCGTTTCCAAAGACCTACGACCACTGCGGCCAGCACAAGCATCAACAAGATACGGCCCAGCCATTTTCCGAATGTACGCATGATCTCTCCCTTTTAGGGCAGTGGATCACAGGCGGCAGGGCTTGGCAATTGTGACCCTACGCTGCCCAGTTGACCCAGCGGCCATGAAAACAGGCACGGCCCAAATCAATGCGCACATCACCGGGCCATAGGCGCAGCGTCAGCGCAGCCCCCTTGGCGGCACCGTCGTTCTCAAGCCCTAGCCAGGCCAGCGGTTTGGTCTCGGTTGCACGCGCGCCTGCGGCCTCGATCATGGCGGTGCCTTTGTCTTGCGCTGCCTTCGGGAAATACTGCCAAGCGATTGTGTGATAGATCAGATGCAACTGCCCGTCTTGCTGTGCGCCCAATCGGGTTTCCAGCCAATCGACAGCATCGCCCTTGTGCAAAGGTGCATCCAAGACGTTAATCGCCGCGCGTGTCAGGGTTAATCGTTCCGCTTGATCGGGCCACAGGTAAGCCAGCAGGCGCAAACCATCCGCATCCGTATGGGCGTCGAGCGGGTTCAGATCAACACCCGCCCGATCCGCAACCTCGAACGGTACGGGTTTTGGCACATTGCCTGTCCAATCTGGTGTCAGCGTCAGGGCGGGGGCAACAGCCCCAAGTCGCTGTCCCGCTGCTTCAACTGCAAAGCGGTCAAACATCAGGTTCAGACCCGCACTCGCGCCTAATTCTGACATCATGAACGGCAGATCGTACTTCGATGCAACGTAATGCGCGGCAGGGATCAACGCCGCAGACCTGCGCACTTCATTTGTCTGTGGTGCGTTGTCGGTCCAAGCATCCAGAAAGGCAGCATGTGCAGGTAAAGCACTGGTCAGGGCCGCAACAAGCGAAGCGTCATCGGCATCATTCGGTGGGTAAACCGCTTTAAGATCAGGGGCTTGCTCTTTCAGCACCAAAGCATGCAACCCACCCATCAACCGCAAAGGCAATGAATGACCGGAAGGGCCAATATCGCCTTCAAAGCCCTTAAACTTATCGGCGATCACCCCTGAGTCCGGCCAGTTGTCCGCCAGCAAATTCAACGCCCGCTCCATAAACGGCGATCCAAGCGCCGCGCAATGCATGGCCTGATCTCTCAATGCGTCTGGTAGGCTCATTTGAATTTATCCATCAATTTTTGAATGGGGTTGCGGGTGTCCTCTTCCGGTTCTGACACCGGCTCCGGTTGTTTCTTGTCGGCCTTCGGCGACGTCGATGATCTCGGAGGAGCGGTGCGCAAGGCAACCGCGTTCTGGAACTTACCCGTATCGCCTGCCACGAGGTAGGCAATCCCGTCGCTGATCCCACGCAGCATGTCATCAAGCCAGTCCTGATCCGCCTTGGCAAAGTCATGCAGCACATAGCTTGGCACGCGGTCCTTATGGCCCGGATGGCCAACGCCCATACGGATGCGTATGTATTCAGGACTGATGTGCTGATGAATGGATCTCAACCCGTTGTGGCCCGCGTGACCGCCACCCGTTTTGACCCGTAGCTTAGCGGGCGCGAGGTCGATTTCATCATGGAAAACAATGACATCCGCCGGTTCGATCTTGTAAAATCGCATCGCCTCGCCCACCGATTGGCCGGAGTTGTTCATAAAGGTCTCAGGCTTCAAAAGGACCGCCCGATCAGACCCAAATCGTCCTTCCGATATGGCCCCTTGAAACTTACCCTTCCACGCCGGAAATCCATGATCCGCCGCGATCCGGTCCATCGCCATGAACCCGATATTGTGCCGGTTGCCAGCGTATTTTGGGCCCGGATTTCCAAGGCCAACGATCAGTTTCATGGGATGCTCCGTTTGCGTCTTGAGGCCCCTATATCAAGCCTCGGCGTCAAACGAAATACGGGGCCCGAAGGCCCCGCATTTGTCGTACCACATAGGGTTCGATTTATTCCTCGGCGGCTGCCTCTTCGGGTGCGTCGGCTGCTGCATCTGCTGCTTCGCCTTCTTCACCTTCGGCCGCATCCTCGTCTTCGTCCTCAGAGGACTTGAGGCTGGACGGCGCAGAGACCTGAGCAATCACAAAATCCCGATCAATCGTCGGTTTCGAGCCGCTCGGCAAGGTCACATCCGAAATCGTCAGGTTGTCGCCAATTTCCATTTTGGACACATCAATCGCGATGGTCTCAGGAATATCAGCCGCAGTCACCCGCAGTTCGATTTCAGGCCGCACAAGGGTCAGAACACCACCCTTTTTAAGGCCTGGGCTTTCCTCTTCGCCTTCAACAGTCACCCCGATGAAAAGGTTCACCTGAGAGGTCCGACGAAGGCGCATGAAATCAACGTGTGTTGGCAGGTCTTTGACCACATGGCGCTGAACGTCGCGGCAGATTACCCGCACGTCTTCGTGGCCTTCCATTTGCATGTTGAACAGGGTCGATTTGAACCGCCCGTCGCGCAGTTTTTTCAACAGGTAGTTGAATTCGATGTTGATCGCGACAGGGTCTCCGTCACCACCAAAAACCACACCCGGAACAAGTCCGTCACGACGTGCCTGACGAGCGGCGCCCTTGCCTGTCCCCGTCCGTTCCACGACTTTAAGATCAGGGATCTTACCAGCCATTTTTATTCTCCAATATAGATAATGCGGGCCCCTCCAAGGCTGTGACCCCGCGTGAAGTCGCGCGTATAGACCAAGACTTCTGTTAAGGGAAGGGGGTTTCGCGGCGAAACGGGGGGTGGTGTGGCCTTATTTATAGGGGTTTTGGGGCGCAACGGGCGGGCGTTGCTGTAACGGTTAGGTCACCTCGCTTTGCAAATGCCCTCCGGCGGCGCGAATCTGGTCATAAAGCGCAAACTCGGCAGCGCGGGCGGCGCGCAGTTTGGTCTCTACGCCGGGATCAAGCGGGGCGGGCACATCGGGTGACACATTGCGGGGTTTCAGGCTGACGGCCTTCCCGAACCGATGCTTCAAAAAGGCGAGCAGTTCGGATTGTCGTTCGTACTGGAACAAGTGCGGCACCAGCAAAGTGCCGTCCTTGTTGGTGACGAAACGAAACTGGCTGCCGATTTTGGCGTAGGCAGGGGGATCATCGGACAACACGGCCTCGACATAAGCATCAAAACTTAGACCGGCGGTGCTGACGGATTTGCCGTCAAGTTCAGGCCGGCGGCGGTATTTGTACCAGCTTCGGATTTGGTCGATGGGGTCGCGGATCACGGCAAAGGGCTCGGGCTCGACGTCCATACGTTTCAAAAACGGGCGAACACGGTTGTGATATTGCTGGGCGGTCGTGTGCTTGCGATTTCGGGCAAACGTGATGTCCGCACGGGCTTTCAAAGCGGCCTCTATGGCTGAGGTACCCGTCTTGGGAACAGCCAGAAAGACCAGATTTTGTTCGCTAAACACCAACATAGCAAGGAGCCTAGCGCGCAGCGATCAGGCTTGCCAGTCACCTTCAAAATCTTGAGGAACCAAAAGGTTATGGCGTCCCAAATTGGTCACATCGCGTTCGCCGCAAAGCGCCATTGTGGTGTCGAGTTCTTTGTGAATGACCTCTAGCGCTTTGGAGACACCCGCCTGACCCATGGCACCCAAGCCATAGATGAACGAGCGTCCGATATAGGTGCCGCTGGCCCCCATCGCCAAAGCCTTCAACACGTCCTGGCCAGAGCGAATACCGCCATCCATGTGGACTTCGATGTCGCCGCCAACCGCATCCAGAATGGGGCCAAGCATGCGAATGGACGACAACGCGCCATCCAATTGCCGCCCACCGTGGTTGGACACGACAATCGCGTCAGCCCCAAGTTTCGCGGCCATTTTGGCGTCTTCAGGGTCCAAAATACCCTTCAGGATCACTTTGCCGCCCCACATTTCCATCAGCTTTTCGACCTTGCCCCAATCGAGTGTCAGATCGAATTGCTCGGCCGTCCAAGTGGACAGCGACGAGGGGTCGGTAATGCCATCGACGTGGCCGACGATATTGCCAAACTCGCGCCGCTTGGCTTGCAGCATCTCAAGACCCCAGCCCCATTTGGTTGCCAGATTGAGGATGGATTTTGGGGTCAGTTTGGGTGGGGCAGAGAGCCCGTTTTTCAGATCTTTGTGGCGTTGGCCCAAAAGTTGCAGATCAAGTGTGATCACAAGCGCTGAACACTTGGCGGCCTTGGCCCGTTCAATCAAACGGCGCACAAAATCCTGATCGTTCATGGTGTAAAGCTGGAACCAGAAGGGCTTGGTTGTGGCCTCGGCCACGTCCTCGATCGAGTTGATCGACATGGTCGAAAGGGTGAAGGGCACGCCAAATTCTTCTGCAGCGCGCGCGGCTTTGATTTCACCATCTGCGTGCTGCATGCCCGTGAGGCCAACAGGGGCGAGCGCCACAGGCATGGCGACGTCTTCACCCACCATTTTGCCCTTGGTGGAGCGGTTCGACATATCCACGGCGATACGCTGGCGCAGTCTTATTTTGTCAAAGTCGGATGTGTTTTCGCGGAAGGTCTGTTCAGTGTAGCTGCCGCTTTCGGCGTAATCGAAAAACATGCGCGGCACACGGCGTTCGTGGATCCGTTTGAGGTCTTCGATGCAGGT
>CAZWSE010000110.1:0-10244 GCA_964636575.1 uncultured Sulfitobacter sp.
TGCGCGACCGGATCAAGGCGTTGACCCAAGTGCAGACCGCCCAAGGGATCAACCCCAAAAGTGTGTCCGAGGCTGACGTCATCGCCCTGCATCTCGATCAGGGGCAGGCTTGCGTGCAAGTCTTTTTCATTCGGGCCAATCAAAACTGGGGCAACCGCGATTTCTATCCGCGCGTTGGGGCGGACGTGGGCGAGGCAGAGGTCATGGAGGCCTTTATAGGCCAGTTCTACGACACCAAAGACCCGCCGCGTCAGTTGATCCTGTCCCATGACATTGAAACCCGCGACGTGATGGCAGAGGCCTTGACCGGCAAGCGCGGCGGCAAGGTCGAGATCATCATCCCTCAACGCGGCGAAAAGGCAGAGCTCTGCGATGGCGCCCTGCGCAACGCCCGTGAATCGCTGGCCCGCAAGATGTCCGAAACCGCGACCCATGCGAAACTGTTGAACGGATTGGCGGAGGCCTTTGGCCTCGATGCGCCGCCCCAGCGGATTGAAGTCTACGACAACAGCCACATCCAAGGCACCAATGCCGTGGGTGCCATGATCGTGTCTGGCCCCGAAGGGTTTGATAAAAACCAGTACCGCAAGTTTAACATCCGCGGCGATGACCTGACGCCGGGCGATGACTTTGGTATGATGAAAGAGGTCCTGACCCGCCGCTTTCAAAGGCTCATCAAGGAAGACCCTGACCGCAAAGAAGGCCATTGGCCGGATCTGTTGCTCATCGATGGGGGGGCGGGGCAAGTGTCCGCCGTGCGCACCATCATGCGCGAATACGGGGTTGAGGATATTCCGATGGTTGGCGTCGCCAAAGGCGTGGACCGGGACGCGGGCAAAGAGGAATTCCACCGCTCCGGCGCGCGTCCCTTTGCACTGCGGCACAATGATCCGGTGCTTTATTTCGTGCAAAGGATGCGGGACGAAGCCCATAGGTTCGCCATCGGCACCCACCGCGCCAAACGCGCGAAAGCCGTGGGCGCCACCCCGCTTGACGATGTGCCCGGCGTCGGGGCGACGCGAAAACGCGCGCTTTTGGCGCATTTCGGGTCAGCCAAGGCCGTGGGTCGTGCCAATCTTTCTGATCTCAAAGCGGTTGAGGGCGTGTCGGACGCGCTTGCCACCACGATCTATGATTTCTTCCATGAGCGCGGCTGATGACTTTGTTCTTTTGAGTATTTTCCAAAGGGTAAAGGAGAGGGCGCGGGCTTATTGCTTTACCCTTTTCAAAATACTCATATCCCCAAACATGCAGCTTTCCCCTGCCGCTGGCCCGTTATAGAGTTCCGTCTATGACATGGAACCTGCCCAATGCCCTGACAATTGGTCGCCTTTTGGCGGCGCCTTGTTTGGCGCTCATGTTTTTGTATTTTACCCGCCCCTATGCGGATCTGCTGGCTGTGTTCTTATTTGTCATAGCTGCGATAACGGATTGGTTTGATGGCTATCTCGCCCGCGCGTGGAAGCAGGAAACCAAGCTTGGCACCATGCTTGATCCGATTGCGGACAAGGCCATGGTGGTGATCGCTTTGATGGTGATTGTGGGCTATTCGTCGATGTCGCCCTGGCTTGTTTTGCCAGCCACCGTCATCTTGTTTCGCGAGGTTTTCGTTTCCGGCCTGCGTGAGTATCTGGGCGATACCGCGGGCACTTTGAAGGTTACGACCCTGGCCAAATGGAAAACCACCTTTCAGATGGTCGCCATTGCCGTTCTGTTTTCCCAAGGTGTGTTTGAACACTACGCCGGTATGGCCATGTGGGGTATGGACGGGCCTATGGTCAACGCAGTTTTGAACGGGGACGAGCCTGATGTCGTTGGTCTCGGTTGGAAGCTGGTCGCCATGGAGTGGGCGGGCCGCATCGGGCTTTGGTTGCTCTGGCTGGCCGCTGCATTGACGCTGATCACCGGCTTTGACTATTTCCAGAAATCCATCCCGCACCTCAAGGATACCCCCTAATGGATGTGCTTTATTTTGCATGGGTCCGCGAACGCATCGGCATTCCGCGTGAAACCTTGGACACCCAGGCCAAAACTGTCGCTGATCTGGTGACTGAGCTGCGCGCCCGCGAAGATCGCTATGATCTGGCGTTTTCTGATTTGACTGCTTTGCGCGTGGCCGTCGACCAGCAATTGACTGATTTTGATGCTTCGATTTCAGACGCTCGCGAAGTGGCGTTTTTTCCGCCCATGACGGGTGGCTGACCTATGCGCATCGTCGTGCAAGAACCGCCCTTTGACATTGGCGCCGAAGTGACTGCTTTCACCGGCGGGCGCACTGATATGGGCGCTGTTGTCACCTTCACGGGGCTTGTTCGTGATCTGACCGGTGATCCGCTGCATGCATTTGAGATCGAACATTACCCCGGCATGACCGAAAGCGCGCTGACCGAGATCGCGACCCAAGCGGTCACGCGCTTCAATTTGGGCGATGTTCTTGTCATCCACCGCTTTGGCGCGCTGCACCCCGGGGATGCGATCATGATGGTGGCCACTGCTGCCCCGCATCGCAAAGACGCTTTTGAGGCGGCCGAATTTCTGATGGATTACCTTAAATCCCGCGCCCCGTTCTGGAAGAAGGAAACGACCGCAAAGGGCACCGATTGGGTGGCATCCAAGGACGAAGACGAAGCCGCGTTGAAACGGTGGTAGTCTAGACCTTTGTGCGGTCGATATAGGTCCGCATTTCCTCAGCCTCTTGCCGCGCATCACGCAGGCCATCCATTGCGGCAGATAGTTCGGCTTCGGTCTGGCTGAGCTGGTTGGTCAGCTCTGCTTCGCGCTGCTGCAAATAGGTGATCGCTTGATCGCGGGTCTCTTCGGCTTCGTGCAATTCTTGGGCCATGCGTTCCAATTCGCCCACATCAGAGGCACTGACGCGGGTAAACCGGTGGATCAGCCAGTTGGCAAACCAACCCATGCAAAAGGCGACAAACAGGACAATCGCAGTGGCAATTACAAATTCGGTTCTGCTCATTTGATGCTACTCACTGGCCTGCTCTTGGGTTTCGGTGGTGTCTTCGATCTGGGGCAACGTGCTTTCAACCTGTTCAAGGGTTGTTGGTTGCTCGGGGGCGGATGGCTTGGGCCGGATCAGCACAAATTCGATCCTGCGGTTGGCTTCGCGGCCCTCTTCGGTCTTGTTGTCTGCGATGGGCACCGTTTCGCCGTACCCTTGCGACGTGAACGAGGCCGTTAACACCCGCCGGTCCCGCAGGGCCTGCAAAACAGATTGGGCGCGGGCCTCTGACAGTTCTTGGTTCATAATATCGCGGCCTTGGCTGTCCGTATGGCCTTGGATTTCCATGCGCAGATCGCCGCAGCGTTTGAGGATCGCGGCGATGTCATCCATCGTCTCACCAGCCCCTTCGGCCAGATCACCGGACCCGGGCTCAAAACTGATGCCGCCGCTGGTCAGCAAGGTCGCAATCTCGGCTTCACATTCGTCAGGGGTCGGGATGCCAAGGATCGGGTCGAGCTTTTTCTGATAGGTCACATCAATCGAAAACACGGCACTGTCGCCCAGCTTGTTGGTCAAAAGACGCGATATGCTTGCGTTTGCATCTGCGTCGCCTGTGTTTCCGGATACATCAATGGTGGTTGGGGTCACGGTGACTGCGCCATTGGCCAGATTTCTTAAGGACTCCAGCCCGGCCAAAACGCGCACAGACCAATCCGTTGGCAGGTCCGGTACGATCCGCGTGGCGGTGTAGACCCGGGTCGATCCGAAGCTGGCTTTTGCGTAGCTGTCGGCCACATCGCGCAGGTTTTGGTCGCTCAGACGGCCACGCAGTTGGACCTGTCCTTCGGGCGATAAGGTGGCTGTGAACTCAGGCGGGCCCGCCGTGGGGTCTTGGACTTCCGGCAGAACCGCGTTCAACACAAAGACCTCGGGCAGGGCGGCTTCCAACTCGCCAACCGTGCGATCAAACAGGTCTTGATCTGTGCCTTCGGTGGCCAGCAACGAGACGTCGGCATCCGAAACTGTGACGATCCCGCTGCCCAAGGCCGCGACGGCCTCAATGGCGGCGACATTGGCGGTGGCCCATGCGGGGGATGGCACGCCCATGCCAACGGTGCAGGTCGCATCATCGGCCAATCCTATAGCGCGGGCGGCGGTCAGAATGGTATCTTTGGCGGCATCTGTGTCTGCGGCACAGGCGTCAAAGCGGGTGCCTGTTTCATCCAGAACAAACCGCGTCAGAAAGGGCGTGATCACGGGGCGTGGGGCGGACAGGGCAAGGCTCAGCTTCAAACTGGGCGGAGCGGCACGGCGCAGGGATTGTTCCAGCGAAACGCGTTCTTCGTTGCTGTCGGTGATGGCAGTGATTGAAACGCGCCCCGGTGAGGCAGACACCTTGGACCGTGGCAATTCATCCAGTGAGGTCAGGGCATATTCAAAGGCCTGAATCCAGCCGTCCGGCAGATCGTAATCTGCGGTTTCCAACAAGTCTGTCACAGGGGTATCGCCTGCGATGCGCTCAAAGCGGGCGGTCAGGCTTTCGCGGTCCGTGTCGGAAGGGATCAACCCGATCACCGACAATCCGCCGTCATTGCGCAATATTTCCACCGAAAAACGGGGTGGAGCGATGTCTGCGGTGGCCTGCACGTCCATCTCGTCAATGATACGCGCGGAATCGACGATACCGCCCGCTGTAGACAGCGCCTTGAACCGCAACGCCTCGGTTGGGGCGACCCCGGCAAGGGTCACTTTCAGCCCGTCCGCCTCGACCTCAGCCCAAGGCATATCCGCCGCGTCCAGCGAATCGCGGACCTCGATTTCAGAATTGTCCTCAATCAACGTGACCGAATAATTGGCTGCCATCAGGCTGCCATAGGCCGCGGCAATAAAGGTCAATGCAATGATCGTAAGGGCAGAGAGGCGCATGTGTCGGTCAGGCCTTTGTTGCAGATACGCGTTGATACGCGCCACGGCTTCGGGTTTCAATCAAACGAAGAGCGCAATTCCGAAAAAGATAAGCGGAATTAGGCCCGTATCGCGGTTGACACGAAACAGTTGTAACATTTTGCCAGCGTCTTCAATGTCCAGCCCCCGCAACTGCCACGCCATGTGCCATCCCATCGCCCAAGGCCCGCCCAGCGCAATCACAAGCGCGAGCGGGGAAACACTGTCCAGAACCGCATAAATGATCGCAATGCCCATCAACCCGACGGTCGCCATCAGGAATCGGCGCAGCCACTGCGGGGTTTGGGCGCCAAAGAGACGTGCGGTTGATTTCACCCCGATCAGGGCGTCATCTTCGGTGTCTTGGTGGGCATATATGGTGTCGTAGAACAGCGTCCATGCGAT
Organism: uncultured Sulfitobacter sp.; assembly: GCA_964636575.1. Lineage (GTDB taxonomy): Bacteria > Pseudomonadota > Alphaproteobacteria > Rhodobacterales > Rhodobacteraceae > CAZWSE01. Next base: position 5,309 of record CAZWSE010000110.1, read on the forward strand.
GCCAGCGAGGTATAGAACAACCGCAGGGGCCTCCAGCCGGCCGGTGTGCGCGGTCCATGCCAGCAAGGCCCCCCAGTTGAACGCGACCCCAAGGAAAACCTGCGGCCACCATGTGAACCGCTTTGCAAAGGGGTAGACCGCAACCGGCAACAGCGCCAGAACGCCAAGCCCGATGGCCTGCCAGTTGAAGGTCAAAAGGATGCATAGGGCCAGAAGCGCTTGCAGGATCATCCAAAAGTAGGCTTGTTTTACAGTGACTTGGCCGGATGGAATGGGCCGCGATCTGGTGCGTTCGACCTGGGCATCATAATCGCGGTCGGTGATGTCATTCCACGTACAGCCCGCCCCGCGCATCAGCCAGGCGCCCAAGGCACACCCGAAGGCGATCCATGCGTCAAACCACCCCATCTGCCCGTCATGCAGCATGGCAAGCACCAACCCCCACCAACAGGGGATCAGAAGAAGCCAGGTGCCAATCGGTCGATCCGCGCGGCTTAGGCGCAGATAGCCGCGGCTCCAGACAGGGGCGACCCTATCGACCCAGTTGCCTGTGACGGCATCCGCGACTTGTCCCTCTGGTGCCTCGGTGTTCGGTTGCATATGTGTGGACCTATGACTGTCAAAACCCGTTTGTATGTAGATCACCCTTTGGCCAATGGGCAACCCGTCGCACTGTCGCGGGATCAGGCGCATTATCTCTTTGCGGTGATGCGGCTTGGGGTCGGGGCGCATGTGGCTTTGTTCAACGGGGTGGACGGGGAATGGACCGCCGAAGTTGTTGAGGCTGGCAAACGCGGCGGTGTGTTGATGCCGCTGGTGCAGACCAAACCCTTGCAACTGCCGCCCGATCTTTGGTTGCTGTTCGCGCCCATCAAAAAAGCCCGCACTGATTTCATCGTCGAAAAAGCAGCCGAAATGGGCGCGCGGCGGATTGTGCCGGTGTCCACAGATTTCACCAATTCGGAACGCCTGCGACAGGATCGGCTGCAAGCCCATGCGGTCGAGGCAGCTGAGCAATGCGGCGGGACTTATGTGCCCGAAGTGGCGCAGTTGCAAAAACTGGACCGCCTGCTGGCCGATTGGGACCCGACCCGACGTCTCCTGTTTTGCGACGAAGCGCGCGCGGGTGAATCACCCACGCCACCAGATAGCCGTGGCCCTTGGGCGATTGTGATCGGCCCAGAAGGCGGGTTCTCGGACAAAGAACGCAGCAGGCTGCGCGGGTTGGACTATGCATCTTCGATCAGCCTCGGCCCGCGTATTTTGCGAGCGGATACGGCTGCTGTTGCAGCGATGGCCCTATGGCAGCACGCGGTCGGGGATTGGGTCTCGCCGTAGAAGCGCTCCGCGCGGGGAGTATTTGGCAAAGGGTAAAGCAAAACGCTCCCTGCCTTTACCCTTTGCGAAATACTCCCGCCGGAGGCTCCGCCTTTTCAAACCGCGTAAAGCATGAAACGGTGCGCACCGGTTTAACCCAATAAGAGAATATACCATGAGCTTTGTAAGACCCGCCGCAAAAGCGGCCTTGTGGCGATACCGCGAGGCGTTGGTGGGGTTATGTTTGCAGATCTTAGGCGCGTGGTGGGCCTTACAGTTCTTCGGGTTGATGACCTATGTCGGGATTGGTGTCTTGGTTCTGGGGGCGATCCTTACATTTCTTGGCCTTCAACGCGCCCGGTTTCGGCAATCAGGCGAGGGACCGGGGGTGGTCAAGCTGGATGAGGGGCGTGTCCTTTACATGGGGCCATTGTCCGGAGGCACCGTCGCCTTGGCCGATCTGACGCGGCTGACCTATGACGCCACGTCCACACCCGCCCACTGGGTGCTTGATCATCCAGACGGGGCGCCTGTGTCGATCCCTGTCACGGCCACAGGAGCCGAAACATTGTTCGACGCCTTCGCCCAGCTCCCTAGGCTCAAAACCGAACGCATGCTGCAAGTGATCAACAGCAAGGACACCCACGCCGTTGTGATCTGGGAAAACGCGCCACTCAAGCCTGCCGCCCTTCCATTGCATTGACACGCCTTTGCTTTGGGGACAGGACTAACAATCTAAGACCTGGCTGAAAGGGGCCCCAATATGTCTATCCCACAATCCGGCGGCGGCCCTATCGAACATCACGATCAACTGGCCGAATACATGGAAAGCGGCTGCAAGCCCAAATCGGATTGGCGCATCGGGACCGAGCATGAAAAGTTCGGGTACTGCAAAGACACGCTCAAACCGCTCCCTTTTGACGGCAAACGGTCCATTGTGGCGGTGCTCGAAGGTCTGCGGGATCGCCACGGCTGGGCCGAAGTGCGTGAGGCCGGTCATCTGATCGGATTGGAAAAAGACGGGGCCAATGTCTCGCTCGAACCCGGTGGCGCGTTGGAACTCTCGGGCGGGATGCTTGAGACGATCCATGAGACCTGCGACGAGGTGAACCAGCACCTGCGCGAGGTCAAAGACATCGCGGATGAAATCGGCGCGGGCTTTATCGGCCTTGGCGCGGCCCCGATCTGGTCGCATGAGGACATGCCCCTGATGCCCAAAGGCCGGTACAAGCTGATGGATGCCTATATGGACACCGTCGGGACCTCAGGCAAAATGATGATGCGGCGGACCTGTACGGTGCAGGTGAACCTCGATTTCGCGTCAGAGGCCGACATGGTCCAGAAGATGCGCACCGCCATTGCGTTGCAGCCTGTGGCGACAGCATTGTTCGCAAACTCACCCTTCTTTGACGGCAAGCCTAACGGCCATAAAAGCTGGCGCAGCCGGATTTGGCGGCACATGGACGCTGCGCGCACGGGCATGGTCCCCTTTGTCTTTGACGAAGGGTTCGGATTTGAAGCTTGGGTGCAATATGCGCTCGATGTGCCGATGTATTTTGTCTACCGCGATGGCGAATATATCAACGCGCTGGGCATGTCCTTCCGCGACTTTATGAAGGGCGAATTGCCCGCAATGCCGGGTCAGGTTCCGACCCTGTCCGATTGGGCAGATCACCTGACAACCGCCTTCCCCGAAGCCCGCGTGAAGAAATACATGGAAATGCGCGGCGCCGACGGTGGCCCTTGGCGGCGGCTGTGCGCCTTGCCGGCCTTCTGGGTCGGGTTGATGTACGATCAATCCGCACTCGATGCGGCATGGGATCTGGGCAAAAGCTGGGATACTGAAACCCGCGAAGCCCTGCGTGTGGCCGCGTCGGTCGACGGGTTACAGGCCGAGGTTGGTGGCATCAAAATGCACGATCTGGCTCGTGAAGCGGTTGCGATATCCGAGGCTGGCCTGAAAGCCCGCGCCCGTGCAGGGGCTGGCGGTATGGTGCCGGACGAGACCCATTTCCTGAACGCCCTGCAAGACAGCATCGACACAGGCAAGGTGCCCGCGGATGAGCTGCTCGATCAGTATAACGGCGCTTGGGCGGGCGATCTTAGCAAGATTTATGCGGCCTATTCTTATTGATCTCTGACCTGCCGTGCCCCCCTATGCTGCCCATTGCAAGGGTGGTGGTAGCGCGTTCGCTGCATAATCAATGCGCAAGGTGCGGCGTGGTGTTGATGTCTTAGACGTCCGCGACCGATGCAGCGTCAGCATTGGCAAAATCAGTATATCCCCAGCCTCAGCAGTGGTGAGCGCATGTGTGTGGCGTTGTGCAATGGTGTCGGCTTGCTCCGACGGGACAGCTCCGTTCTTGTGACTGCCCAAGGCAATCTCCATCGCTCCGTTTTCTGCGGTCGCACCGTCAAGATGCACCCGCACAAACAACATCTTGTTCAAAACGTCCAAAGGCGGTTCGCAATGCCAGACGCCCGCTTTTTGCGACCAGTTGGTGTATCCGTCCATGTCGACCCGCTCTTTAACGGTGATGATCCGGTCTTGATGCCAAGGCACGGCCCAATTCACCGCGTTCGATTTGTCAAAGCTGACCAGCCGGACGGGCCTGTGATTGGGCCAATTTGCTTGTATGGCCTTTGTGATCGGGGAAAGTGCTGTGTTTTCTGATCCGTCAAGCGCGCGTCGTGCTCCGGGCTTGTTCTCTGGACCCAGTGCCGCGCCGAGCGTCTCGCAGTCTGCCGTGCTCAAAGCGCCGCGCAGCCAAAGCAGACCGTCATTGTGGAAATCAGTGGTCATAGTCGTTGTCCGTTATCCCGTTTCCTGCGCCTTGGTGTAGGTGGGGATTGGACTGCTTGAATTCAAACAATCGGCCTGCGCAAAGCCACGTAGATCCGGCAGAACTGTATCGCCCAAAGCGGGCCGATCATGACCCCGAAGATGGTGCCATACAGTGCGAACCCAAACAGCGCTTCGGCTTTGAACACCACGGACATAACCATGACGGGGATGCCGATGGTCAAAATCGATTTGAGGGCAAAGCGGTGCAGCAAGTCTTCGTTTATGTCGTGAAACAGCAGATGCCACATCAGCAAGGGAAGCCCTAAGATCAGGTAGGGCAGTAGCCCGCCGATGAAGGCTATCACCGGGATAAATAGAACCCAGAAATACATCAAGGTGAACACGAACGGGGCCGAGACGAAGGCGATTAAAAATGCAACTGGATCAATCGGTTCACGGGTCATAGTCGTTCCTTTTCAGAGGGGCGGTAAGATGGGTCGAAACCCATCTTACGTTTTGTCAGGCGGCTTTGTTGGGAGCCGCGTCCATCACAATCGCACGCAAAGTGGCGACCGCATGGGCGAACCCCAGTCCGAGGCATAGGGCGGCCAGCCCCAAGGCGACCATCAGGCTTGCGATGGGGGCCTCTTGCAGCAGGGGTAAAGCCGCGCCGATCAGGACAACGCCTCCGGCCCCGATGGCTGCAAAGCCGGTTGCGACAGTGACCGATCCCACTTTGGCGGCCCGTTTGCTGTCAGGGCAGCCGCCGATCAGAGTTCCGATTTTGACGATCATGCCGGACAGAACGACCAGCACGGTCAGCGAAATGACGAT
>CAZWSE010000111.1:0-10163 GCA_964636575.1 uncultured Sulfitobacter sp.
ATGACCGACGCCGACCCAACCCTGCGCCCCGAGCCCTTGCCCGAGGACAACGACCGCGCCTTGCGCCCGCAACTGTTGACCGACTTCATCGGGCAGGCTGAGGCGCGCGCGAACCTGAAGGTGTTTATTGAATCCGCCAAGCAGCGCGGTGAGGCGATGGATCACACGCTCTTTCATGGCCCTCCTGGTTTGGGGAAGACGACGCTGGCGCAGATCATGGCGCGTGAGTTGGGGGTGAACTTTCGCATGACCTCAGGCCCTGTGCTGGCCAAGGCCGGTGATCTGGCTGCGATCCTGACCAATCTGGAAGCGCGCGATGTCTTGTTCATCGACGAAATTCACCGGCTCAATCCGGCGGTCGAAGAAGTGCTATATCCCGCGCTGGAAGATTTTGAACTTGATCTGGTCATCGGCGAAGGCCCCGCCGCGCGCACGGTGCGTATTGAGCTGCAACCTTTCACGCTCGTGGGCGCGACCACCCGAATGGGCCTTTTGACAACACCTTTGCGGGACCGCTTTGGCATCCCCACGCGGCTTGAGTTTTACACCGTTGAAGAACTGCACGACATCGTCACCCGCAACGCCCGCAAGATGGGCGCGCCAGCGGATGAGGGGGGCGCTTTGGAAATCGCCAAACGCGCCCGCGGCACACCGCGCATTGCAGGGCGTTTGCTGCGTCGCGTGGTCGATTTTGCAGTGGTCGAAGGCGATGGCACCGTGACCCGCGATCTGGCTGATCGCGCCTTGACCCGCCTCGGCGTCGATCATCTGGGCCTTGATAACGCCGACCGCCGGTATCTGCGGTTAATTGCTGAAAACTACCAAGGCGGCCCTGTGGGGATTGAAACCCTGAGTGCAGCCCTATCCGAAAGCCGCGACAGCCTTGAAGACGTGATTGAACCTTACCTATTGCAAAAAGGTCTGATCCAACGCACCCCAAGGGGCCGTATGTTGGCCCAAAAGGCTTGGGCGCATCTTGGTATGGCTGCCCCTTCAGGTAAGGGTGATCTCTTTGGCGATTGATGTGAATTTGAGTATTTGGAAAAGGGTAAAGGTATGAGTGCTGTGACCCCCGATCAGGTGGAGGCGCTTTTTACCCGCGCGGATGGGGCCTATGCCTTTGCCCGTTGGGGCCGGCCCATTGCGCCCGTTGTTTTTGGCGTGAAGGATGCGACGCTAGAAGTCGTCAAGGGCGCGCTTGAGGCTGTCTGTGTTATTGCAAATCACAAGATGGCCGAGGTCGATCCAGAGCTTGGGTCTAACTGTATGTTCTTTTTCTTCTCGGACTGGGCTGAATTGCTGGATGTCACCGATCTGGATCGTTTGATCCCTGATCTTGTGCCGCTTGTGGCGCGGTTGGAAAAGGCTGACGCCAACCAGTACCGCATTTTCCGCTTTGATGAAGGCGGCGGGATCAAGGCGGCCTTTGTGTTCTTGCGCATGGATGAACATTTGCAAGCCGTCCCTGCCGATACGCTTGCGCTGAGCCAAGTGGTGCAGACCTTTTTGCTGTGGTCCGATACCGCCTTTCGCGAAACCTCGCCTTTAGCCGTGGTCAAAGACAAGGTCTTCTTGCGCCCTGAAATCGCGAACCTTTTGCGCGCGGCCTATGATCCGGTTTTGCCCATGGTGGCAAATGACCCCGCCCATGCTTTGCGTCTGTTTGCGCGGATCGAGCCTGCCCAATGACACATGCGCTGGACATCCGCGTCTACTATGAAGACACCGACATGGCTGGCATCGTCTACTACGCCAACTACCTGCGCTATATTGAACGCGCCCGCAGCGATTGGGTGCGCAGCCTCGGTATCGACCAGAACCAGATGAAAGCCGAAGGGGTTGTGTTCGCAGTCCGCCGGATTGAGGCCGATTATCACGAGCCTGCTCGCTTTGACGATGCCTTGACCGTTTTGACCCGTACCCAGTCGATCACAGGGGTGCGCCTGATTATGGAGCAAGAGGTCAAGCGCGGCGATGATCTTCTTTTCTCTGCCCTTGTCACAATTGTGTGCATCGGTGAAAACGGTCGCCCCACGCGACTTCCTGCCGGTTTGGGCACTTGAGCCCCGTTTTCCCGCCGATCGGGTGGCATCGCTTACGCCGCTTCACGCCTTAGTGTTGGCAATCCCCGTTGATCTGCTGTAGAACTCTTCCCTAATAAAGGTCCGGGAAAACGGACCAACGGTATAAAGAGCAGGCTCATGGAAGCAGAAACACTCGCGCTGGCGCAGCACGTCGATTTTTCGATGTGGGGCCTTTTTGCCCGCGCCACCATCGTCGTTAAAATCGTTATGCTGATGCTGATTGTCGCGTCCTTTTGGGCCTGGGCGATTATTGTGCAAAAGCTGTTGAACTATCGCACTGCCCGCGCGGATGCCGCGGGCTTTGATATGGCCTTTTGGTCGGGCGAGCCTTTGGATGCGCTGTATGATCAAATCGGTGCCGACCCCAAAGGCGGGGCGGAGCGTGTGTTCTCCGCAGGGATGCTGGAATGGCGCCGTTCTCACCGCACAGATGGCGGGCTGATCGCAGGGGCCAATGCCCGCATCGATCGGTCCATGGATGTGGCGATCAACAAAGAAGCCGAAGATTTGCAAAACGGTCTTGGCGTGCTTGCCACCGTCGGGTCGACCGCACCCTTCGTCGGGTTGTTCGGCACCGTCTGGGGCATCATGAACGCCTTTATCGAAATCGCAGAACAGCAAAACACATCGCTGGCGGTTGTTGCCCCGGGCATTGCCGAAGCGCTTTTGGCGACAGGGCTAGGCCTTTTGGCCGCGATCCCCGCCGTGGTCTTCTACAACAAACTCTCAGCCGACAGCGACCGCATCATTGCAGGTTACGAATCCTTTGCGGATGAGTTTTCAACCATCCTCAGCCGCCAGTTGGACAGCTGAGATGGGTGGCGGTGTAGCTCAAGGGCAGGGCGGGCGCAGACGCGGGTCGCGCCGCAGTAGGTCGCGCCCCATGGCCGAAATCAACGTGACCCCTTTCGTGGATGTCATGATGGTGCTTTTGATCATTTTCATGGTCGCAGCCCCTTTGTTGACCGTGGGCGTGCCGGTAGAGCTTCCCAAAACAGCTGCCAGTGCCTTGGCCGCTGACAACGAGGAAGAACCGCTGGCGATCACTGTGCTGGCCGATGGGGCTGTGCAAATCCAGACCACCGACACCCCGCGAGGCGAGCTGATCAACCGCCTGCGCGGCATCGCAGCCGAACGCGACAGTGACCGCATTTACCTGCGCGCGGATGGCGCTGTGCCCTATGCCCAAGTGATGGAGATCATGGGCGCGCTCAATGCCGCTGGCTTTACCAACATTGGTCTTGTGACGGATGTGGGCGGGCCTGCTTTGGACGGCTCGGACCCGTAAGATGCGCATGAACGCCGGAACTTACATTTCTGGTGCAGGTCACATTGGCCTGATCACATGGCTGTTCGTCGGTCCGATCTTTTCGGCTGAACCTTTGCCTTTTGAAGCCATGTCCGTGTCGACCATTTCAGGGGCCGAGTTTGAGGCGCTTGTGGCTGAAACCAGCCCGAACACGCCAACCCCTGTTGTGCAATCGGTTGCCCCGCCTTCGCGGCCTACGCAGGATGAGGCGACGCTTCCGCCAGTTGTTGAAACGCCGGATGAGCCCGTGCCAGACGCCCCCGCAGTCTTGCCCGAGGCCCCGCCACCTGCACCAGAAGTGTCCACCGCCGAACCGGACACAGACAGCGCCCCCGTGCCTCAACAAGCCGACCGTGTGGCCCCAGAAGCGGTCGAAGAACCTGACCCTGAAACGCAAATTGATGACGTAGCCCAAGAGGCCGTCACCGACGACAGCACCGGCGAAACGGTCCAACCCGAACAGGAGGCCACAGCCCCCGAGGAAGCCACAACCGAGATCGTGACCGAAGCGGAAGAACCGGCCTCAGCCGCGCCTTTGGTCTCACGACGTCCGCCCTCGACACGGCCCGCAGCCCCTGCGCCGGTGGAACCCATTCAAACCGCGCAAGAGGCCCCAGAAGAAACGCAAGACAGCTCGGATGCCGTCAATGACGCTCTGTCCGAGGCTTTGTCTGACACACCAACCGAGACCACAACCCCCACAGGCCCACCCATGTCCGCAGGCGAAAAAGAGGCCATGCGGGTCTCCGTTTCAACCTGCTGGAACGTAGGGTCATTGTCGTCCGAGGCTTTGCGCACCACGGTCGTGGTGCAGGTCCGCATGTTTGAAACCAAAAAACCCGACACAGGATCTATTCGCATGGTGTCCTTTTCTGGCGGGTCCGAAGCTGCCGCAAAACAGGCGTTTGAGGCCGCAAGACGGGCAATTATCCGCTGCGGCTCACGCGGCTTTGATTTGCCAAGCGAGAAATTTGAGCATTGGCGTGATATAGAGATGACGTTCAATCCGACAGGTATGAGGATGAAATGATGTTAAGGTTACTCCCCCTGCTGGCGGCCGTGTTGCTGATGGCGCAGACCACAACGCTGACCGCGCAAAGCCAAGGGCCGCTGCGGATCGAAATCACCGAAGGGGTGATCGAACCCTTGCCCTTCGCGATCCCCGACTTTCAGGCAGAAAGTGCAGAGGCTGCACAACTGGCAATGGATGTGACACGGGTGATCTCGGCTGATCTGACGGGCACGGGTCTGTTCCGCGAACTGCCAAGCTCGTCCTTCATTAGCCAAGTGAATGACTTCAACACAGCCGTCCAATACCCCGATTGGAAAGCGATCAATGCGCAGGCGCTGATCACAGGGGCCGTCAACGTGCAGGGCGACAGTGTGACCGTCAAATTCAGGGTCTACGACGTCTTCTCAGGCGCAGAACTTGGAAACGGATTACAGTTCGCAGGCGATACAAACGGCTGGCGGCGCATGGCGCATAAAGTGGCCGATGCGGTCTACAGCCGGATCACTGGCGAAAGCGGGTACTTTGACAGCCGTGTGGTTTTCGTGGCCGAAACAGGCCCCAAAGACAACCGCTCCAAGCGGCTCGCGATCATGGATTACGACGGGGCGGGGGTGCAATATCTGACCTCGTCGAACGCCATCGTACTTGCCCCGCGCTTTTCCCCCAGCGGCGACCGTGTGCTCTACACAAGCTACGAAAGCGGCTTCCCGCGGATCTATGTGCTTGATGTGGGGACGGTCCAGCAACGGGTCTTGGAATCCGGCGACGGCACCATGAGCTTTGCGCCCCGTTTTGCGCCCAACGGCCAAACGGTGGTTTATTCGCTGACCACGGGCAGCAACACGGATATCTACACACTCGACATCGGCGGCGGGGCCAGCACACGGCTGACCACAACACCGGCCATTGAAACTGCGCCCAGCTATTCGCCAGACGGCAGCCAGATCGTCTTTGAAAGCGACCGGTCAGGCAACCAACAGCTTTACGTTATGCCAGCCAGCGGCGGCGAGGCGCAGCGCATCAGCTTCGGTGAAGGCCGCTACGGCACACCCGTCTGGTCACCGCGCGGGGATTTGATTGCTTTCACCAAACAAAACAAAGGCCGCTTCCACATCGGGGTCATGCGCACAGACGGGTCAGAAGAGCGGCTGCTGACGGCCTCTTTTCTGGACGAAGGCCCCACATGGTCGCCCAATGGACGGGTCATCATGTTCACCCGCGAAACCCAAGGGGCAGGCGGGCGATCAGCGCTTTATTCGGTCGATATATCGGGGCGCAATCTGAAAGTGGTGCCCACGCCTGATGGCGGGTCCGACCCAAGCTGGTCGCCCCTGCAAAACTGACGAAAATCGTGAACGGCGGGGGGCAGCCCATGTCGTTCACATCGGCTTTTCGTTGTGATACAAAAGCCCTAGAATACCCAAAGCTCCACGCAAGATCGGGGCATAGATCAAAAAGAGGCAACCGGCATGAACACCTTGAACAAAGTAATCCTTCTGACCGCAGCGATCAGCCTTGGGGCCTGTACGAGTGCAGGACGTTTCGGGGCAGGCGACAGCACGGACTTGAACGCCAATTCGGCAGCAGCGGGCGCGATCGTACCGGGCAGCGCGAATGATCCGACCTCAGCCGCCTACTTCCAAGAGGCCATCGGCGACCGTGTCCTATTCGCAGTCGATCAATCGACACTGTCCCCCGAAGGCATCGCAACGCTGGACGGCCAAGCGCAATGGTTGCTGACCAACACGGACTACGTGGCAATCATCGAAGGCCACGCGGATGAGCAAGGCACCCGCGAATATAACCTCGCACTCGGGGCACGCAGGGCGGCAGCATCACGCGAATACCTGATCTCGAAGGGCATCGCGGAAACCCGTCTCAAAACGATCAGCTACGGCAAGGAACGCCCGCTTGAGATCTGTTCGGACGAGGCCTGTTACAGCAAAAACCGCCGCGCCGTCACGGTGCTGTCGGGCGGCTTGACGGGATAAACGGCAATGAAACGTCTCGCAGTTTTTGCCTTTAGCCTGTCGATGCTGGTGCCCCAAGGGGCATGGGCGCAGGACGATCAAACGCTTGCCGACATCCGGCAGGAATTGAACATTCTTTATGTTGAGGTCCAAAAACTGCGGCGTGAACTTTCGACCACCGGCACAGCCACCGTGCAAACCGGTGGGGCCAGCACGCTTGAGCGGCTGAACACAATGGAATCCGAGCTGCGCAGGCTGACGTCAAAAACCGAACAGCTTGAGTTTCGCGTCGACAGTATCGTGCGTGACGGAACCAACCGGATCGGTGATCTGGAGTTTCGGCTTGTCGAACTCGAAGGCGGCGACATTAGCGCATTGGGTGAAACCACAACGCTTGGCGGCGGGGCAGCGCCGACAACGGGCGGGCAGGCGGCTCAACCCGCAGCGCCCAGCACGGGCGGTGATGGTTTGACCGCAGGCATCGACACCAGCCAACTGGCAGTAAATGAGGAAGCAGACTTTCGGCGGGCGGCAGAGGCGCTCGCCAGTGGTGACTTTCCAGCCGCCGCGAACCAGTTTGCGACCTTTGGCACGACCTATCCGGGCGGACCGCTAGGACCAGCCGCGAGCCTTCTGAAAGGCGAAGCGCTCGAAGGCATGGGCGACACCCGCGAAGCCGCCAAAGCCTACCTTGAAGCCTTCACCAGCGACACCACAGGCATCGTCGCCCCCGATGCGCTTTATCACCTTGGCAGCGCGCTTGCCGATCTGGGACAAACCTCCGAGGCCTGCGTGACACTGGCCGAGGTCGAAGTGCGCTACCCCGCCAGCACCGCCGTCGGCGAGGCCCAATCGCGTCTCAGCCAACTGGCGTGCAACTAACCACGTGCGCGCCCGCCCGACCGAACCGCCTGCCTTGAAAGATCAGGTCTTGGCAGGCTTTGGCGGGCAAATCCCCGACAATCTGGCTGTGGCCGTTTCAGGTGGCGGCGATTCAATGGCTTTGCTGCATCTGGTGCACAGGTTGTGTTTGGGCCGTGTACAGGTTGTGCAGGCCGTTTCCGTCGATCATGGCCTGCGTCCTGAAAGCGGGGCCGAAATGGAATTGGTCGCTCGAACCTGCACTGACCTTGGGATCAAACACACGACACTGCATTGGAAAGACTGGGACGGACAAGGCAACTTGCAAGACGCCGCCCGCCGCGCGCGCTATGGGTTGATGGCCGATTGGGCCGCCGAAAACGGGATCACAGGGCTGGCGCTGGGACACACCGCGGATGACCAAGCCGAAACCGTCCTGCTGCGACTGGCGCGCAAGGCAGGGGTCGATGGACTGTCGGCAATGGACGCAAAATCAACGGCTTACGGGGTGACGCTCTACCGGCCGTTGCTTGGGGTCCGGCGGTCTGCCTTGCGTGATTATTTGACCGATCACGGGCTGCACTGGGCCGATGACCCGTCGAACGATCAGCTGAAATACGACCGGATCAAGATGCGACAAGCCTTGGATGTGCTGAAACCCTTGGGGGTCAACGTCGAAGGGTTAACGGATCTGGCAGGCTATATGGGCCAAACCCGTGATGCATTGAACTGGCAAACCGCCGAAACCGCGCGCGGAATGTGTATCGCGAGCGGCGGAGAGCTGCACATTGATACAGCCGGTTTCCAAAGCCTCCCTTTTGAAATAAAGCGGCGCTTGCTGGTCAAATCCTTAGGCTTCATCGGGCAAAACGCTTACGCGCCGCGTCGCGAGGCCGTGGACCGCGTTCTGCAAGCGATTGAGGGCAAAGAGAAAACCACACTGGCAGGCTGCGTCATCAGACCAAAAGCAGACCGCGTCGTGATCTACAGGGAACTCAAAGCGCTAGAAGCCGTAACGGCCGATACGCAAGGCAACTGGGACAACCGCTGGCAGATCAGCGGAGACTTGACCAGCGGCGCCCATATCGCCGCCCTCGGGGAAGACGGCGCGCAATCCATCGCCAACTGGCGCGACCAAAGGTTAACGCTCGAGCAAGTGGCGGTGCATCCAGGCATTTGGGCAGAGGATACGCTCATCTGCGCACCAACGCTGCAAAATGGCACCGATTATGTTGCCAAACCCTTGCAATCGACCGAAGATTTCATCTCTTCGCTATATTCACATTGAACCTGACGCGATCATCTCTATCTTAGACAAAAGGTTTCGCCACCACTGGCGTTTCCCCCGAAATTTAGGAGACTTGCCTTGGGCAACGCACGCAACATCGCATTCTGGGTCGTTCTGTTTCTTTTGATCCTCGCTCTGTTCAACCTGTTCAGCGGAACAGGAAACACGCTGCAAAGCCGCGAACTCAGCTATTCCGAATTTGTAGACAAGGTCGAAGGCGGCGAAGTCACCAATGTGACGCTCGACGGCGAACAGGTGCGGTTCAAAACGAACGACGGCACCGATTTCGTGGCGATCAAGCCAGAAGATGCTGAAATCACAACACTTTTGATCGACAACAACATCCCCGTGAAGGCGGAACAGCAGGAACAATCCGGCTTCCAGACCTTCCTGATGTCGCTTCTGCCGTTCTTGTTGCTGATCGGTGTGTGGGTCTATTTCATGAATCGCATGCAAGGCGGCGGCAAAGGCGGCGCCATGGGCTTTGGAAAGTCCAAGGCCAAGATGCTGACCGAAAAGCATGGCCGCGTGACCTTCGATGATGTGGCCGGTATCGATGAGGCCAAAGAAGAACTTGAAGAGATCGTTGAATTCCTGCGCAACCCGCAAAAGTTCAGCCGTTTGGGCGGTAAAATCCCCAAAGGTGCTTTGCTTGTTGGCCCTCCTGGCACGGGTAAAACGCTTCTTGCGCGGGCAATCGCCGGTGAGGCAGGTGTGCCGTTCTTCACCATCTCAGGTTCCGACTTTGTGGAAATGTTCGTTGGTGTGGGCGCGTCTCGCGTCCGCGACATGTTCGAACAGGCCAAAAAGAACGCGCCTTGCATCGTGTTTATCGATGAAATCGACGCCGTTGGTCGGCACCGTGGCGCAGGCTACGGTGGTGGCAACGACGAACGTGAGCAGACGTTGAACCAACTGCTGGTCGAAATGGACGGGTTTGAGGCCAACGAAGGCGTCATCATCCTTGCGGCCACCAACCGTCGCGACGTGCTTGACCCGGCGCTTCTGCGCCCCGGTCGCTTTGACCGTCAGGTGACCGTGCCAAACCCCGACATCAAAGGTCGTGAGAAAATTTTGGCCGTCCACGCGCGCAAAACGCCGCTTGGCCCAGACGTTGATCTGCGGATCATCGCCCGTGGTACGCCCGGTTTTTCGGGCGCTGATCTGGCAAACCTCGTGAACGAAGCCGCGTTGATGGCTGCTCGTGTGGGTCGCCGCTTTGTAACGATGATCGATTTTGAACAGGCCAAAGACAAAGTCATGATGGGGCCGGAACGCCGCAGCATGGTCATGACGACCGAACAGAAAGAAATGACCGCCTACCACGAAGCAGGCCACGCCCTTGTGGGGATGGAGCTGCCGAAATGTGATCCGGTCTATAAAGCAACGATCATCCCGCGCGGTGGTGCGCTTGGCATGGTGATGAGCCTGCCTGAAATGGACCGCTTGAACATGTTCAAGGACGAATGCCACCAGCGTTTGGCCATGACTATGGCGGGCAAGGCGGCTGAAATCCATAAGTACGGTGCCGATGCCGTGTCCAACGGTCCTGCAGGCGATATCCAACAAGCCTCCGCACTGGCGCGGGCCATGGTCTTGCAATGGGGCATGTCTGACAAGGTCGGCAACATCGACTACT
>CAZWSE010000112.1:0-9383 GCA_964636575.1 uncultured Sulfitobacter sp.
TATGATGAGATCTGGCAGGCCTTCGTGGCCATCTTGCCCGTGCGCACGGTCGGGGTTATGGGCGACGGACGCACCTATGATTTCGCCTGCGCGCTTCGGGCTGTGACATCCGTCGATGGTATGACCGCCGACTACTACCCTTTCAGCCACGATTTCTTGGGCGAAACGGCGACACGCATCATCAACGAAGTGCCGGGGATCAATCGGGTCACCTACGACATCACCTCTAAACCACCCGGAACAATTGAGTGGGAATGATCCTTTACCCTTTTGAAAATACTCCCGCCGGAGGCACCGCAACACCGCGCGCGGGCCGCACATGAGCACGACCGTTACAGCAGCCCTTTGGATGCTCGGCGCGATCGCATCCTTTACCACCATGGCCGTCGCAGGCCGCGAAGCCAGCTCTGATCTCGATACTTTCGAGATCATGATGTACCGCAGCTTCATCGGCATTGTGATTGTGGCAGTTGTCGCAGGCGTTACAGGCACATGGAAAGAAATCACCAAGCGCCATATCGGCACGCATTTCATCCGCAATGCAGCGCATTTCACAGGGCAAAACCTGTGGTTCTATGCAGTAACCGTCATCCCGCTTGCCCAGGTCTTCGCACTTGAATTCACGTCACCGCTTTGGGTCATCATTCTGGCGCCTTTTATCTTGGGGGAACGGCTCACCGCCATACGCGCTTTGGCTGCCGTCATGGGCTTTATAGGCATCCTGATCGTCGCGCGCCCCGATGCAACGACCCTGAATGCAGGGGTCATCGCTGCCGCCTCAAGCGCCATTTTCTTCGCACTTACGACAATGTTCACCAAACGACTGACGCGGACCGAAACCGTGACCTGCATTCTGGCCTACCTGACAGTCATACAGGCCATTTTCGGGATCATTTGTGCAGGCTATGACGGTGACATAGCCACGCCGACCGCACAAACCTTGCCCTATTTGCTGATGATTGGCTGCGCCGGATTGGTCGCGCATTTTTGCATCACCAAAGCCCTTACAATAGCGCCTGCGATGGTGGTGGTGCCGATTGATTTTGTGCGTTTGCCCGTGATTGCGGTGATCGGGATGCTGCTTTATCAAGAACAGCTCGATGTTTGGGTCTTCGTGGGCGCCGCCATTATCTTTTCGGGCAACTACATGAACATCTGGTGGGAAACCCGCTCGACCTAGCATACCTGTATACATTTCATCACAATCTTGTGTGTTCCGCAACGTCGCAGATTGACCCAGCCCACCCAAGGTTGATCAATCAACAGGGAGGCACGGGACATCCGTGTGGGAGTGAGGGAAAACGCCATGAATTTGAACTACATCGCCGGTGCTTTAGCGCTGATCACCGCGACAAACGCTGTGGAGGCCGCAGGTGTCGAGCGCACAACACAGTCGTCCGCCGTGCTGTTTGAAACGGGGCGTTATGCCGAAATCAGCTTTGGCGGCGCGTCGCCAGACGTATCGGGCGTGGCAGCTGCAGGCTTGGGTGGGTTTGGCTCCGGCGATCTGTCGCCATCCTTCTTCCAATTCGGTGCGGCTTACAAGGCAGATCTGTCTGAAACCGTGTCTTATGCCGTTATATTTGATCAGCCGTTTGGCGCTGATGTCGCTTATCCGGTTGGCACCAACTACTTTGCCCAAGGTTCCACCGCGCGGCTGCGTGCAAATGCGCTGACCGGATTGGTCAAATACAAGTTGCCGTCCAATGTCAGTATCTATGGGGGCATCCGGATACAATCCTTGGAGGCTTCGGCTTCCATCCCCTTTATTGCCGGATATACGGCCCAAGGAGATCGTGATGTATCTGCGGGGTATGTCGTAGGTGTGGCCTACGAACGACCTGACATCGCGCTGCGGGTTGCCCTAACCTATAATTCCAAAATCGGGCACGACATCGAGACAACCGAGGCGTCCGTGGCCCCCGGCGCCTCTGGGACAAGCACAACGACCGTGGACACGCCCGAATCCATTAACCTCGAGTTCCAAACTGGTATTGCCGCGGACACCCTATTGTTTGGGTCGGTTCGGTGGGTCGGATGGTCCGACTTCAATATCACCCCCGTTGCTTTTTCTGCAATCACCGGAGGCGGCTCGCTTCTGAGCTATTCGGATGACACAATCTCGTATTCCATCGGGATTGGACGCAAGCTGAACGAAAATTGGTCGGTCGCTGCCACTTTAGGCTACGAAAGCAGCATGGGCGGCTTTCTCACAAACTTAGGCCCAACAGACGGGAGTCGAAGCCTTGGGCTGGCAGCGACATACACGAAAGACAATATGAAGATTACTGGCGGCATTCGCTACGTAGACATCGGTAACGCTTTGACGGCTATTCCGGGCAATGCTCCTGCCGGCACCTTTGCTGACAACAGTGCTGTTGCCGCTGGTGTAAAAATCGGCTGGTCCTTCTAAAACGCCCGCAACCGCAAGAAACGGATTGGGTTTGCGTAAAACCTTGCCTAGACCCAATCCATGACCACACAAACCTCCATCTCCGGCCGCGCATGGGCTGAGCTCTTGCTCTTGGGTCTTATCTGGGGGGCATCGTTCCTGTCGATCCGGATCGCACTGGATGAAGTACCCGTTCTGACCAGCGTGGCGCACCGCACGCTTTGGGCGGCACTTGTGCTTTGGACGGTCTTGCTCTTCACCCGTGTGCCTCTTCCAAAAGATCCCAAAATCTGGGGCGCTTTTCTGGTCATGGGCCTGTTGAACAACGTCATTCCGTTTGGATTAATGGCGTGGGGGCAGCTTCATATCGAAAGCGGGCTGACTTCTATCTTCAATGCCACCACGGCCATCTTCGGGGTCATTGTCGCGGCGATCTTCTTCGCGGATGAGCGTCTGTCTTTGCGCAAAGGGCTTGGCGTCGTGATCGGGTTTTTCGGGGTCGCGGTTGCCATCGGATTAGAGGCCCTGCAGTCCTTTGATATCCGCTCACTCGCCCAATTGGCGGTGATCGCAGGCACCATCAGCTATGCCTTTGCCAGCACTTGGGCGCGAAAAACACTGACCGGATTGCCGCCGACACTAGCGGCCGCAGGAATGTTGACCGGATCGAGCGTTATCATCTTCCCTGCAGCCCTCATTTGGGACGGACCGATGCAGTTTGATCTGGCCCCACGCACCTTTGCCGCCATCGGGTATTATTCGGTCATCGCAACCGCAGGCGCGTATCTATTGTATTACCGCGTCCTTGGCATGGTCGGCAGTGGCAACCTGATGCTTGTGACCCTTCTGATCCCGCCGGTCGCCATCGTTTTGGGGCATCTGGTATTGGACGAAGTGCTGTCGCCCAATGCATACATCGGCTTTGCGATACTGGCCTTGGGGCTGTCCTTGCTCGACGGGCGGCTTTGGCGACGGATATTCCCCTGATTGACGCAAGGCGCGTGGTGTCGCACATAGGGGCAAAGGGGACAGGTATGCTCTATAACAACGCGGCAGAGTGGCGGGATGCACCGCACAAACGGGTCATGGTCTTTGGCATGTCAGGTTTGGGCAAAACCCATCTGGCCAACACCCTGCGCGATCACGGCGACTGGTTCCACTATTCCATCGATTACCGGATCGGCACGCGGTACATGGGCGAATTCATCACAGACAACGCCAAGTCCCACGCCATGCAAGTGCCGTTCCTGCGGGATCTGTTGATGAGCGACAGCATCTATATCGGATCCAACATTACCTTCGATAACCTGTCTCCGGTGGCGACCTATCTTGGCAAGCCCGGCGATGCGACGAAGGGTGGATTGCCGATGGCGGAATACGCCCGTCGCCAGGACCAATTCCGGCAAGCTGAAATTGCGGCTTTGCATGACACCGCGCCCTTTATAGATCGCGCTGAAGAACTGTACGGCTATCCCAATTTCATTTGCGACACAGGTGGGTCAATCTGTGAATGGGTAGATGCGAACGATCCAAACGATGCTTTGTTAACCGCGCTGTCCGGCTGTTGTTTGCCGATGTGGATCGAAGGCACGAATGCCCATACCAAGGCCTTGATTGACCGCTTTGACAAAGCGCCAAAACCTATGGCCTACCAGCCTGCGTTTTTGGCAGCCGCCTGGGCACAATACTTAAACGAAAACAATCTCCAAGACAGCGATGTTGATCCTGATGATTTCATTCGCTGGACCTATGCACAGGCGCTGGCGCACCGCCAACCGCGTTACGAAGCTATGGCAAAATGGGGTGTCACCGTGACAGCCGACGAAGTGGCGCATGTCACCAGTCACGACGGTTTCATAGAGTTGATCGCCACAGCCCTTGAGCGTCGCGGGTAACAGACCTATCTAACGGCTCAATCCCGCCAAAGGACATTCCATGCCCATCAAACTGCCCGCATCCCTGCCTGCGTTCGACCTGCTGACCCGCGAAGGCGTGTCGGTCATGGACGACGATACGGCTGCTTTGCAGGACATTCGGCCTTTGCGGATTGGGCTTTTGAACCTGATGCCCAAGAAAATTCAGACCGAAAACCAGTTCGCGCGACTGATCGGGGCGACCCCTTTGCAGATTGAGCTGACCTTGCTGCGGATGAGCGAACACAAGACCAAGAACACGGCCTCAGACCACATGGAGAGCTTTTATAAGACTGTCCAAGAGGTGCGGGATGAGAAATTCGACGGGTTGATCATCACAGGCGCCCCGATTGAGCATTTGCCGTTCCCAGATGTGACCTATTGGGACGAACTTTTGGAAGTTTTTGAATGGACCCAAACCAACGTCCATTCGACCTTTGGTGTCTGCTGGGGTGGTATGGCGATGATCAACCACTTTCACGGGGTGAAAAAGCACATGCTTGATGCCAAATCTTTTGGCTGTTTTGAGCACCGCAACCTTGATCCGACCTCGCCCTATTTGCGCGGGTTCTCAGACAGCTTCGTGATCCCTGTGTCACGCTGGACCGAAATGCGGCAGGCCGAGATCGACACGGCCCCCGATTTGCGCACCCTGCTTGGCAGCGCCGAGGTTGGCCCCTGTCTGGTCGAAGACCCTGCACATCGTGCGCTCTATATCTTTAACCATTTTGAATACGACAGCGACACGCTCAAACAAGAATACGACCGCGATGTGGAAGACGGGACCGCCATCAACGTGCCTGTGAACTACTATCCAAACGACGATCCTACCGCTGTGCCGCAGAACAGATGGCGGTCACACGCGCATTTGCTCTATGGTAACTGGATCAATCAGATCTACCAAACCACACCTTTTGATCTATCGCGCATTGGGACGTAAATTGTTGATATTCTTTGCCCTTGTGGCCGCTTTAGTGGTGGTCGTTCAATGGCGGGCGGGCGTTCGGGAAAGCACCGCCAATGCCGCCTATCCCCCTGACGGGCAGATTGTCACGATAGACGGCGTTGATATACATGTGATCGTGGAAGGCACCGGCCCTGATCTGGTTTTGATCCACGGCGCCAGCGGCAATACCCGCGATCTGACCTTTGACTTCGCAAAACGGCTTACCGACCGCTACCGTGTGATCATCTTTGACCGCCCCGGCCTCGGGTGGAGCACACGGCCGCCTGCGTACACAGGCGCATGGAACAACCGGTCCGAGCCACCAAAGGTCCAAGCCGAATTGCTACAAAAAGCGGCTGATCAGATTGGTGTGACAAACCCTTTGGTGATGGGCCATTCCTACGGGGGGTCCGTGGCGCTGGCTTGGGGGCTATTGCGACCCGATGAAACGGCCGGATTGATCCTTGTGGCGGCCGCATCAAACCCTTGGCCCGGCGATCTGGGATTGCTCTACAACGTCAATTCTTCGCGATTGGGCGGTGCGTTGTTTATTCCGCTGATCACGGCCTTCACACCGCGCAGCACGCTTGAACAGACGATTGAAAGCATATTCGAGCCTCAACCCGCCCCTGACGGCTACCTCGATTACGTTGGCGCGGGGCTGACCCTGCGCCGTCATTCGATGCGAGCCAATGCACAGCAAGTCAACTCACTGCGGCCCTATATCGTTGAAATGGCAGAAGAATACCCCGGCCTGACCCTACCCGTTGAGATCGTTCATGGCGATGCAGACACTATTGTGCCTTTGGTCGTCCATTCCGAGCCTTTGTCGAAACTGATCGCAACATCCAATCTGACAGTTCTGGAGGGGATCGGGCATATGCCACACCACGTTGCGCCAAAACCCGTTGTGGATGCAATTGATCGTACGGCAGCGCGTGCGGGTTTGCGTTAAGCCCCTTAACATCCCATATTAAAATAGAACAACCGCCGAGGTCCCTATGGATTTGCCATTCGATGGTGCAATCAGCGCCTACTATAACGACGACGCCCCCGACGATATCCGCAATTCGATCAAACGGTCGGAAAAGTCGGACATTCTAACCCCGACCTATCCGCATTCTGACCGCATGGCGCGCAAGGTCTATGAGGCTGAGATGGAGGCGCTCCAGATCGAGCTGGTCAAGATGCAATCTTGGGCCAACAAAAGCGGCGCGCGGATTGCAATGGTCTTTGAAGGGCGCGATGCAGCAGGCAAAGGCGGCACAATCAGCAGGTTCCGGCAAAATTTGAATCCGCGCAGTGCCCGTGTTGTGGCCCTATCCAAGCCGACCGAAACCGAGCGGACCCAGTGGTACTTTCAACGCTATGTCGACCATCTGCCCTCTGCTGGTGAAATCGTTTTCTTTGATCGCAGTTGGTACAATCGAGGGGTTGTGGAACCTGTTTTTGGCTTTTGCACCAACAAACAGCGCGAACACTTCTTTGCGCAGGTGAACCCCTTTGAAAGTATGCTGGTCGAGGACGGGATCATCCTGTTCAAGTTCTGGCTGAATGTGTGTCGCGCTGAACAATTGCGCCGGATGCTCAAACGGGAATCCGATCCGCTCAAACAATGGAAACTCAGCCCGATTGACGTGGGCGGGCTGTCCAAATGGGACGATTACACCACGGCCATTCGTGACACACTGGATCGCAGCCATTCAAAACAGGCACCATGGACCATCGTGCGCTCGGACGACAAGAAACGCGCGCGGCTCAGCGCCATTCGCACTGTGCTACATGCGCTGGATTATGACTGTAAAGACAAGAAAGCGATTGGCCCTATCGACACCGGCATCTGCGGCGGACCGGACATCTGGGATGCCTAAACAAGGCTATCATCACGGCAATCTGCGGCAGGCTTTGGTCGATGCAGCCCTAAAGCTGATCGAAGAAAAAGGCCCGACGGGGTTTACCCTGTCCGAGGCGGCAAAGCAGGCCGGCGTGACGCCTGCGGCCGTCTACAGACACTTTGAAGGGCGCGAAGACCTGATCGCCGAAGCCGCCCGCCAAGGCTACTCGATCTTCGCGGACCTCATGCAATACGCCTATGAGAAAGGACAGCCATCGGCGCTGGCCGCCTTTGAATCCACAGGCCGCGCCTATCTGGCCTTCGCACGCAAATACCCCGGCCACTATATCGCGATGTTTGAAAGCGGAATATCAGTCAACCGCACCGCGGATCTGGCCGCTGTCGCAAACCGCGCAAACGGGGTTCTGGAACGGGCCGCGACTGATCTGTCGAAACACATCCCCGAAGACAAACGCCCGCCCGCATCCATGTTTTCTGCGCATATCTGGGCAATGAGCCACGGTGTGGTGGAACTTTTTGCACGCAATTCACCGGGGCGCGCGTCACCCTACCCGCCCGAAGATCTGCTGGAATCGGGCATCGGCATCTACCTGCGAGGTTTGGGTCTGATCAACCCCGACGACTGACGCACCGCATCACAGCTTCATTTTTCCAAAAATACTCAAAGCAAAAGGCCGCCCCAAAAAGGAACGGCCTTCGCACATTTGCAGTGGTGAAACGTTTAACGCTTCGAGAACTGGAAGCTCTTACGGGCTTTGGCTTTACCGTATTTCTTCCGTTCCACAACGCGGCTGTCGCGGGTCAGGAAGCCAGCGGCTTTCAAAGCACCGCGCAGCGAGGGATCATAAAGCTGCAAGGCTTTTGAAATCCCGTGCTTTACAGCACCCGCTTGACCGGACAGACCGCCACCTTTGACAGTCGCATAGACGTCAAACTGGTCTTCGGTGCCGGATACGGTGAAGGGCTGGCGCAGGATCATCTGCAAAACGGGACGGGCAAAATACGTGTTTTGCTCTTTACCGTTGACCGTAACCTTACCAGAGCCTGGCTTGATCCAGACACGGGCAACCGCGTCTTTACGTTTGCCTGTTGCATAGGACCGGCCCAATTCGTCACGAACGGGTTCGCGAACGATTGCAGGCTCTTCAACAGCTTCAACGCCAGCAACAGCGTTCAGATCTTCGAGTGTGTTGATTTCATCGGACATCTTTATGCGCTCCGCGTGTTTTTGGAGTTCATGGACGCAACATCCAGAACCTCAGGGGCTTGCGCCTCATGTGGGTGATCGCCGCCAGCGTAAACACGCAGGTTGGTCATGATCTGGCGGGACAAACGGTTGCCAGGCAACATGCGCTTAACGGCTTGGGTGACAACGCGCTCAGGGTGCTTGCCTTCCAAGATTTCGGCTTTCGTGCGGGACTTGATGCCGCCCGGATGGCCAGTGTGCCAGTAGAAATGCTCTTCGCGTTTCTTGCCGGTCATCTGCACTTTTTCAGCGTTGATGACGATGACGTTGTCGCCCATATCCATGTGCGGTGTGAACGACGGCTTGTGTTTGCCGCGCAGGCGGGTCGCGATGATTGATGCGAGACGGCCCAAAACAACGCCTTCAGCGTCGATGATGATCCATTTCTTATCAATATCTGCGGGGGTCGCAGAGAAAGTTTTCATGTCAGGCATATCCTGTTTGACGGAAGATATGGACAAAGGAAGCCTCTGCCCGAATTCGATTGGGGTGTTATAGAGAAGCAGCAAGCCCGGTCAAGCGCAGCAATTCTCTTTTAGATGTTTAAAAACAATGACTTAAAAATAAGGTATTATTTTACCCCATCAGTATGTGGTCCAATCTACTCCAATTCGATGAAACAACTCAAATGCACGGAAACTGGTCATCGTTGCGAAACAGGATTGGTCGTGACCATCAAAATTCTGGGGTTTCGCAAATGTTTGTAGCGAGCAGCGAAGACTTCTATATTCGGTCCACACCTCTTGCTCTGCCCGAAGGGCTTGCGTGACTGACTTAGGCCCAGAAAAAGTTTCCAACAGAACTTTGGAATAGGTTCGATCCAAAACAATTTGCCACGCCTCCAATTCTCGCTGCCAACAGGCTTCAGATGACGCTTCAAAGTCTTCCGCTTGGAACCGGCATTCATTAGAAATAACGCTCATACAAAACCGATCTTCTTCAAGACAGGCATACGCGCGCTCGGCGTACTTGTTGTCCTCCGCCCAAGCGGGGCTGACCACCAGTATGAATGCCAGCAACGACCTCATCGC
>CAZWSE010000113.1:0-9372 GCA_964636575.1 uncultured Sulfitobacter sp.
AAAACCCATTTGCACCCCATCCCCCAACCGCTCATATTGTCCATCTAACCGAAACAACGGGTGACGTATGAAACCGATTCTAATCCTCACCCTCTGCCTCGCCCTCGCCGCCTGTTCCGGCCAGCGACGTGGGTCCTTTTCTGCCCCGCTTCAAACCGCCGAAGGGCCGATCAAGGCCGCCTGTCTCGCCTCGGGGCGTAAGGCCCGCAGCCGTGAGCTGTGTGGATGTATTCAATTCGCTGCCAACCTGACCCTGACCGCAAGCGATCAATCCCGCGCGGCGGCGTTTTATTCTGACCCGCAAACGGCCCAAGACACGCGCCAATCCGACCGCGCCTCGGACGAGAGTTTTTGGGGGCGATACAAGGCCTATGCCTCAACCTCCGAGCAAATCTGTCGCGGCTAAATCCGGCCCGTGCCGTTCCACATGTCCCAATGCAATCGCAGCGGCGGGATGAAAAACAGCACCCAGCCGACGGTGAAATACATCAGCACCAGCGCCGGTATCCACAGCACTGCAAAGACCAACCCGACCCCGCCTGTCAGCTTCATCGCTGCACGCGGCGACATCAGCCGAAGCATCCCCAAATGGAACAGTTTCCCCCCGTCCAGCGGCTGTACCGGGATCAGGTTCAGGATGCACAAGAACAGGTTGATCCGCGCGAACATATCCAGATATCCGGCGATCATTGCAGTCTGCCGGATGGCGGCAATGTCGTTAGGTGTCGGGGCCTCGGTTTCAAAATTGATGCTCAGCGATTGCCAGACATAGTAAGACCCGAGCGAGGCAAGCGCCCAAAGGGCAAGGTTCACAATCGGCCCCATCGCGACGATCAGCTCCTGTTCGCGCCGCGATGCCGATCTGGCGTGTTGGCAGTACCCGCCGCCGCCATAGATGACGATCCGTTTGACCGGAATGCCTTGTACTTTGCAGCCCCACGCATGCCCCAATTCATGCAGATAGATTGATACGACGATCATCCCAAACAGGATCAATCCAGACATGAGCGCAGCCGCACTACTTGTTGAAAAACCTATAAAAATAAGTGCAAGCAGAAAGATGGTTTGCCCTACTTCAACCGGCACCCCCAAAAGCCCGTTGAACCGGAAAATGATCTTGTTGTCTTGAAACATGGGCGTGGACCTGCGCGTTGGGTAAGGCCATGTTAGCAGACAGATGGGCAACACGAAGGCGCTGATATGGAAAAGATCGTGATTTTGACGGGGGCTGGCATTTCTGCCGAAAGCGGGCTGGGCACCTTTCGGGATGAAGGCGGGCTTTGGGCACAGCATCGCATCGAAGACGTGGCCACCCCAGAAGGCTTCGCGCGCGATCCGGCCTTGGTCACAGCCTTCTATAATGCCCGCCGCGCGCAGGCCGCCGAGGCTCTCCCGAATGCAGCCCATATCGCTTTGGCCAAGCTGCAAGCAAACTTCGATGGAGAGGTCATTCTCATAACCCAAAACGTGGATGATCTGCACGAAAAGGCGGGCAGCACAGACGTCATCCACATGCACGGCGCGCTGAACACTGCATTATGTGCAGCCTGCGGGTACAGATGGGACGCGCCGCTGGAAATGAAGCCCCAGCACCCCTGCCCGCAGTGCGCCGCGTTCCAGGGTCGACCGGATATCGTTTGGTTCGGAGAAATCCCCTACCATATGGAACGGATCGCAGATCACCTGGCAACGGCAGACCTCTTCGCCGCCATTGGCACATCCGGGAACGTCTATCCGGCGGCAGGGTTCGTGCAAGAGGCCACAGCCTTCGGGGCAGACAGCATAGAACTGAACCTTGACCCTTCGGAAGTCGTTTCAAACTTTGCGCAGACTTGGGCAGGAAAAGCGAGCGAAACAGTGCCGCTTTGGGTAGAGACGCTGCTCAAGTAAAAAAGCACCCTGCTTTACCCTTTGACAAATACTCAAAAAGCCCCCGCGGTTCCATAGCGCCGCGGGGGCTTTTGGATTGGTTAACGATCCAGATCGATAGGAATCTCAACGGTCATGTCACCAGCCTTTTCAAAGGTGAACGTCACTGTGACCGTGTCGCCGTCTTTAAGGCTGCGGGTCAACCCCATGAACATGACGTGATCACCGCCGCGACCCAGCACATGGGCGCCACCGGCGGGAATAACAAAGCCGTCTTCGACTTCGCGCATTTGCATTGTGCCGTTGCCGTCATCAATGTGGGTGTGCAATTCCACACGTGCCGCGACATCAGAGCTTGCGGATAGCAGTCTGTCTTCGGTTGCGGTGTGGTTTTCAATAATCATAAAGGCCGCTCCGGCCTTTGCATTTGGACTTGCGGCGCGGGCGTAGGGGTCAGCGATTTTTAAGCCATCTTGGGCAAATGCGGCGGTTGCCAGCACGGTAGAAACGACTGCAGAAACGAGCGCAGCACGCGGGGCATATTTGAAAGACATCAGGTCTCTCCTTTTTTGAGATTGGTATTTTGACTGGTTTTAAACGTGATTTTCAAAGACCAATCGGAGGCCCGCGTGGTTGCGCGGCGTGCGTGGATCGGGTCAAAACCTGGACTTCAGTGATGACAAGCGAAATCGAACGCCCTTGCGCGACCAACAGTATTAAGTTGCTAGCGGGCTCCACGCCTGTCAGAGCCGACATCGCACAGTCTGGGCAGTAGTGCGCTGGTCCTATCGGTTGCCCGTCTTCGTCGACGCGCACAACAACTGATCCTTCACCACTGCAAAGGACCATTTGTCCGGCGGCATCCGGCGCAGTGCGTGCGACCGCCATAGACAGGGATGTCAGCACCATGAGCGCAGACAGGATCAAGACCAAAGTGGAACGAAATCGGGAAACCATGACCATCAATATATCGTGCAAGCCTGAAGAAAACCAATGCCATGCAAACAAAAAGCCCCGCGAAAGCGGGGCCTTGCGTCGTTCTATCGCGGGTCGGCTTAGGCTGTTGCCGCTTGCGCCTTGGCGATCTCTTTTTTGATCTTCAACGCCGCTGGTGACAGCTCATCGTCTTTGGCTTTTGCCATGAAACCGTCCAAGCCACCGCGGTGGTCAACAGTCCGCAGGGCGGCTGCTGAAATCTTGAATTTGACCGCGCGGCCCAAAACTTCGGACTGCAGCGTTACGTCGTTCAGGTTTGGCAGAAAACGACGGCGGGTACGGTTTTTGGCGTGGCTGACATTGTTGCCAGACATGGGGCCTTTTCCTGTAAATTCGCAACGGCGCGACATTGGATATTCCTTCAACTGATGCAGCAAGGGCCGATGCCTTTGCCATAGGTCATAGGCCCCGCGTGCGGTGCCCGTGTCATTCGGTTTGCAGCCAATAGGGGGAATCGCTGCATGGGTCAAGATGTGCCCCGCGTTTTCGAGCCACTATTTGACGCCTCCGGCGGGAGTATTTTTGAAAAGGTAAAGGTTAAAGGGATTTGAGAAACGCCTGTGCCGCCGCAACCGGCGTTTGCCTCCCTGCGGCCACCGCGTTTGAATACTTCGTCATAGCCTCCCGCGCCGTCGGCGTTTCCAACTGCTTGAGCAGGGTTTGCTTGACCTCTTCTTCGAACCAGTACTGCGCCTGTTCGGCCCTGCGTCCGTCCATATGTCCCGTATCCTGCCGCCAGCCTGCGAGTGTTTGCATCTCGCCCCACGCCACATCCAAACCCGTTTGATCCAAAGCCGACACCATCAGTGCTTTGGGAAATCCGTCCGGGTCTTGTGGCCGCTTCCGCAACAATCGCAGCGCACCTGCATAGTCTGCGCAGGTTCTTGTGGCTGTTGATTTAAGCTCTCCATCTGCTTTGTTCACCAAGATGAGGTCCGCCATTTCCATGATCCCCCGTTTGACCCCTTGCAATTCGTCCCCGCCCGCAGGCGCCAAAAGCAATAAGAACAGGTCAGACATCTCAGCCACCACCGTCTCCGATTGCCCGACCCCGACCGTTTCAATCAAAACCACATCATATCCCGCTGCTTCGCACAGCTGCACTGCATCCCGCGTCCGCCGCGCTACCCCGCCCAAGTGGGTCTGGCTGGGCGAGGGCCGGATAAAAGCATTTGGATCGCGCGATAGAAGATCCATTCGCGTTTTGTCCCCCAAGATCGACCCCCCCGACCGTGCCGAGCTGGGATCAACTGCGAGCACCGCAACCTTCAGCCCCTGCCCCGTCAGCATCAGCCCGAAGCTTTCGATGAACGTCGATTTCCCGACGCCCGGTGTTCCAGACAGCCCAATCCGAAGCGCCTGGTGATCTTTGTCTTTTAACGCGCCCAGCAGGTCCGCCGCCTGTGCATTGTGATCAGATCTTCCGCTTTCGATCAGCGTAATGGCCTGCGCGAGCGCCCGTCGTTCGCCCGATTGCACCCGTGCTGCAAGATCGTTCACATCCATCGCGCTTCATGTCCTTCGTATATTGGTCATTCGGTTTTGATCCAGCCCAGTGCATATGTCCAGTCTTGGCCTTGCCCGAATGTCACTGCATAAGCGGGGTCATGCGCTTGCCCATTGAAGATACCTTGCCTCAAATCATAGCCGCTTTGCGCGATAAGCGCCGCGCGGTTCTGCAGGCCCCCCCAGGTGCTGGTAAAACTACGCGTGTGCCCCTCGCCATGCTGGATGCAAATCTGACCGAGGGCCGCATTTTGATGCTTGAACCCCGCCGTTTGGCCGCCCGCGCTGCCGCAGCCCGTATGGCGCAAACCCTGTCCGAGCCTTTGGGTCAAACCGTTGGATACCGGATGCGCGGTGACAACAAGGTCTCTGCAGGCACCCGCATCGAGGTGGTCACTGAAGGCATCCTGACCCGTATGATCCAAAGCGATCCCGAACTGCCGGGCATCGGCGCCATTATCTTCGATGAATTCCATGAACGGTCTTTGAATGCCGATCTTGGCTTGGCCCTGTGTCTAGAAATTGCATCCACCCTGCGCGATGATCTGCTGTTGCTGGTGATGTCTGCAACCTTGGATGCCGCCCCCATTGCGCAGATGATGGACGCCCCTGTTGTAACGTCCAAAGGGCGCTCATTTGAGGTCGTTGACCGCTGGCTTGACCGCCCCCTTCCCAAAGCCATGCACTTTGAGCAGGCCTGTGCTGACCTTGTCATCAAGGCGGTTGGCGAAACCAAGGGCGGTGTTCTGGTGTTCTTGCCCGGAGAGGGCGAAATCCGGCGCGTAGAAAGGGCTTTGGCGGATCAATTGCCGCCTGATTGCGCAGTCCGGCCTCTTTATGGCGCCCTGCCTTTTGAGACCCAGCGCGCCGCGATTGCGCCGGTCGCCTCTGGTCGCAAGGTCGTGTTGTCGACGTCTATCGCTGAAACCTCGCTGACGATAGATGACATTGAAGTGGTCGTAGATGGTGGCAGGTCACGCCGCGCCCGCTTTGATGCAGGCTCTGGCATGTCGCGCCTTGTGACAGAACGCGTCACAAAGGCCGAGGCCACACAACGCGCAGGCCGTGCAGGCCGCGTCGCGCCGGGTGTTTGCTACAAACTTTGGACCAAGGGCGAAGACGGTGCTTTGCCTGCGTACCCCCCTGCCGAGATTGAGGCCGCCGATTTGACAGGGCTGGCCTTGGAACTGGCAATTTGGGGCACTGGCCCAGACGATCTGGCCTTTGTGACGGCACCCAATGCGGCCGCTTTTTCTGAGGCGCAAGGCCTGCTGCAATTGTTGGGGGCCTTGGACGCGGAGGGCCGCGTTACGCCGCATGGGCGCAAGATCGGGGCAATGCCGGTGCATCCCAGATTGGCCCATATGCTGGCGCGGGCTGGCAAAGAGGCGGCACCTTTGGCGGCTGTGCTGTCGGAGCGGGACCCTTTGAAGGCCGCATCTGTAGACGTATCTTTGCGGGTGGCTGCCGCCACCGATCTGCGCAGGTTTAAGGACAGTCACCCCTACGAGGTGCATCGGCCTACCTTGGAGCGCATCAAGACGGAAGCCAAACGGCTGGCGCGATCTATGGATTCTGGCCCTGATCTTTCTATCGCTGAGATGGCAGCCCTTGCCTATCCGGATCGGATCGGGATGCGCAGATCAGGTGAGGCGCCTCGGTATGTCTTGTCCGCTGGCAAAGGGGCGTATTTGCCGGAAGGGGATGCATTGGCAGGCGCGAAGATGATTGTGGCGACCGACCTCGATGGCAATCCAAGAGAGGCAAAGGTCAGATCCGCAGTCTCGATTTCGGAAGCCGAAGTGCGGTCCCTGTTTGCCGATCAGATCGAATGGGTTGAAACCTGTGAATGGTCCAAACGCGATAGACGGGTCTTGGCCCGCAAACAGTTGCGGCTTGGGGCGCTTGTGCTTGAGGATCACGTCTGGACAGAGGCGCCGGTTGAGGCAATGTCAAAGGCAATGATCAAAGGGGTAAAGGACTTGGGGCTGCACCTATCCGGGGCGGCGGCCCGTCTGGCGGCGCGGGTGGAACGGGTCAGGGCAACAGGTGTGGACTTGCCCGATATGTCGGCGCAAAGCCTGAGCGAAACCTTGGAAGACTGGCTCATGCCACATCTTTCAGGCATCACCACGGCCGAAGATTGGAAGGGTCTTGACCTCAAACCAGCCCTGAGCGCGATGCTGGACTGGGGGCAAACCAAAGCGCTGGATGATGCGACGCCTTCGCACTTCGAGACACCATTGGGGCGCAGGATCGCCATCGATTACAGCAATGATACGCCTGAAATAAAGGTGCGTTTGCAAGAACTGTTCGGGGTCACACGGCATCCGGTTATCGCCGGAGAGCCGCTTAAGATCACGCTGCTGTCGCCTGCGCAGCGACCGGTTCAGGTGACAACCGATCTGCCTGCGTTTTGGACCAGCTCTTATGCAGATGTGCGCAAAGACATGCGCGGACGGTATCCTCGGCACCCTTGGCCGGAAGACCCGACACAAGCCGACCCCACCCAGCGCGCAAAGCCTCGGGGGACGTAACGCCCACACCCTTCTTTGTTCAAAATAAATCCCCGCCGGAGGCTCCAGCATGCGTCACGCAGACCACGCAAGCGCGCGTTCAAAGCCGTGCCAGCAAAACGCCTAAACCCCAAGACACCAGCGCAGTATAGCTTTTTGGGCGTGCAGTCTGTTTTCAGCTTCATCAAACACAACGGACTGAGGACCATCAAGCACAGCATCCGTCACCTCTTCGCCGCGATGGGCCGGCAAACAGTGCATGACCAGCGCATCCTTTGGAGCGGCGGCCAAAAGGGCCTCGTTCAACTGATAGGGGCGCAGCAAATTGTGCCGTCTTTGGCGGGATGATTCAGAATCGCCCATCGACACCCAAGTGTCTGTGACCACCAAATCCGCATTGGCGACAGCTTGGGTTGGATCGCGCTCGACTTTGACGGTTGATCCCGCTTTGCGCGCAGCCCCGATCAAGTCTGCATCCGGATCAAGCGCTTGCGGTCCGCAGAATGTGAAATTGAACCCGAAACTCGCTGCGGCATGCAGGAAAGACTGCGCAACATTGTTGCCATCGCCCATCCAGGTCACGTTCTTACCTTTGATCGGGCCGCGATGTTCTTCAAATGTCATGACATCTGCCATGATCTGACAGGGGTGGGACGTGTCGGTTAGCCCGTTGATCACAGGCACCGTTGCGTGCTCGGCCATTTCGCTCAGGATATCCTGCCCGAATGTCCGGATCATGATCAGATCGACATAGCGGCTGAGCACCCGCGCAGTATCTGCGATGGTCTCGCCGTGACCCAATTGCATGTCCGCCCCAGAAAGCACCATTGTCGTGCCGCCCATTTGCCGAACGCCTACATCAAAACTGATGCGTGTTCGTGTTGACGGTTTTTCAAAGATCAATGCCACGACCCGCCCTTGCAACGGCAAGGCATCGTCCGGCGTTCCTTTGGGGCGGTCCCCTCGCGCGGTCTTCATTGCGTTGGCTGTGTCCAAAATCTGCCGCAACGCTTTGTGGTCTGTTGTGTGAATGTCGAGAAAATTGTTCATATCGTTTTCGCTTTTTGAAAGGGAGGCGCCGGGGGTTTTGCACCCCCGGACCCCCGCAAGGTATTTGTCCAAGAAGAAACTAGCCGCCCTTCACAAAGCGCTCGCGGCTGCGTCTAATCGCTTTACCGCCTCGGCCATGTCTTCGTCCGAGATGTTGAGCGCAGGCAAAAGCCGCACCACGTTGTCGGCCGCCGGTACTGTGATCAGCTCTTGATCGTAGCAGGCTTTGACCACATCCCCATTGACCGCTTTGCATTTCAATCCAAGCATCAGCCCCGATCCGCGCACCTCTTCAAAGACGGTTGGGTGACTGGCCACCAGTCCTTCCAGGCTTTGCCTTAGCGTGCCTGCTTTTCGGTTTACCTCGGCCAGAAATTCTGGCGTTGAGACCGTTTCCATGACCGCATTCCCGACCGCGCATCCCAGCGGGTTGCCTCCGTAGGTCGATCCATGTGTCCCTGCCGTCATACCTGACGCGGCATTTTCAGTGGCCAGAACGCATCCCAAGGGGAAGCCCCCGCCGATCCCTTTTGCTACCATCATGATATCTGGCGAGACCCCCGCCCATTCATGCGCAAAAAGCTTGCCCGTGCGTCCGACCCCACATTGGACCTCATCGAGCATCAGCAAGATACCGTGTTCGTCGCAGAGGTCCCGCAGCCCTTTCAGGCATTGATCTGGCAAGGGTCTTATCCCCCCCTCGCCCTGCACCGGTTCGATCAGGATGCCAGCCACTGTGGGTGACGTCGCGGCCTTTGCAAGCCCGTCGTGGTCTGCCCAGTCCAGATGCACGAACCCCGGCAGAAGCGGCCCGAACCCTGCAGTCATTTTTTCAGACCCTGCGGCTGCAATTCCTGCTGATGACCGTCCATGGAAAGACCCTGCGAAAGTTATGATCTCGCTGCGTTCGGGCTGTCCTTTGTCTGACCAGTACTTCCGCGCCATTTTCACGGCCAGTTCGCAGCTTTCGGTGCCCGAGTTCGTGAAAAAAACCGTGTCTGCAAAGCTGTTGTCGACCAACCTATCCGCCAGTTCCTGTTGCTGCGGGATCTGGTAGAGGTTCGACGTGTGCCAGACTGCGCTCGCCTGATCCGTTAGCGCTTTGATCAGGCTTGGATGGGCGTGGCCCAAACAGTTCACCGCGATCCCCGCGCCCAGATCCAGAAAACGTCGCCCGTCTGCTTCGATCAACCAGCTGCCTTCGCCTTTGACGAAGGACATAGGGGCCCGAGAATAGGTCGGCAGAACGGAAGCGATCATTTGGATCATCCTTTCAAGGATAAAAGAAGCCCCTTTGGTGCAATAGCGGGGCGGTTTCGTCAATCTGTTTGGGAGGTGTCTGAAGTGCTGTGCCAGTCAGGCATGTATGAACGGGGCCGAAAACGCGTGTATCAGCGTCGGCGTCGGGCAGGTGTATGGATGCGCGTGTTCATGG
>CAZWSE010000114.1:0-9299 GCA_964636575.1 uncultured Sulfitobacter sp.
AACGCCCGTCGTGACAGGCGCGGGCCGGGTGCGGATTGGAACCGTTTGTATTCGCTTATGTAGATCAAGTGTTCGATCTTCTTGGCCGTGGCGCGGTCAAACCCTGCTGCCACGCAATCCTCGATAGACCCGTCATCATCAACCAGAATCGTCAGCAGCGCGTCGAGTTCTGGGTAATCCGGCAGGCTGTCGCTGTCTTTTTGGTCTTCGCGCAGCTCGGCTGTGGGGGGTTTGTCGATGATACGTGGGGCTATGACCTCGCCCGCTGGCCCCATCATCCAGTCTCGGTGGTTGTCGTTGCGCCAGCGACAGGCATCGAAGACCCGCGTTTTGTACATATCTTTGATCGGATTATACCCACCTGACATATCGCCGTAGATCGTCGCATAGCCGACCGCCACTTCGGATTTGTTACCGGTGGTCAGCAGCATTTCCCCGAACTTGTTGGACAAAGCCATCAACAAAAGCCCACGCAGGCGGGACTGGATGTTTTCTTCGGTCAGCCCTTCTTCCGTGCCCTCAAACAAGGGGGCCAGCGTTTCTGTCACTGCAGCCCTTGGACCAGAGATCGGCACATAGTCATAACGTACGCCAAGCGCGTTTGCGACGGCTTCGGCATCATCCAGCGACGCGCGACTGGTGTATTCGGACGGCAACATGACGCAGCGCACGTTCTCTGCGCCCAGCGCATCTGTGGCAATGGTGGCCACGATGGCGCTGTCGATCCCGCCAGAGAGGCCAAGCAGTACTTTTTTGAAGCCGGTCTTTCCCATATAGTCGCGCAGGCCCTGCACCATGACGCGGTAGTCTTGTTCAAGCAGATCAGGGTGTTTGGCTTTGACGCCTTCGACGACACGCCACCCGTCAGCCCCGCGTTCCAGATCAACTTGGGTCACGGCCTCATCGAACAATGGCAGTTGCGCCGCCAGTTCTCCGCCGGGGTTCAACGCGAAAGAGCCGCCGTCGAAGACTTGGTCGTCTTGTCCGCCAACCATGTTCAGATAGATCAGCGGCAGCCCTGTCTCAACCACGCGGGCGACCATGTGATTGATGCGGGTTTCAAACTTGCCGCGGTAATAAGGCGACCCGTTTGGAACCAGTAGGAACTCGGCCCCTGTTTCGGCCAAGGTCTCGGCCACGTCTTCATGCCATGCGTCTTCGCAGATCGGGCTTCCGATGCGCGTGTTTCCCACCGAGTAAGGTCCACCCAAGGGACCGCTGTCGAAGATGCGGACCTCGTCAAACACGGTTTCATTGGGCAGGTGGTGTTTGAGCGTTTGGCTCGCGATTATGCCGCCCTTGAGAATAAAGTAAGCGTTGAAAAGCTGGGTGCCTTCAATCCAAGGCCCCCCAATGGCAAGTGCCGGACCATCTGCGACTTCGACGGCCAAAGCGCGCACAGCCTCAATCGCTTCGGTAAAGAACGCGGGCTTCATCACGAGATCTTGGGCGTTGTACCCAGTGATGAACATTTCGGGACAGGCCACCAGATCAGCCCCTGCGGCTTTGCCCTCTTCCCACGCGGCTTTAGCTTTGGCGGCATTTCCGGCCAAATCTCCGACTGTCGGGTTCAATTGCGCCAATGTGATGCGAAAACGATCTGCCATTGCGGTGTGGTCCTTACCTTTGCTTGCCTTTCAAATAGCAGAACCGCCAGCAAGGGAAAGCCACCCCGCGCAAAAGACGTTGCCCCCATGCAGGTGAGCGCTTAGGTTTTGCGCACATAGAATCTACGACGACCGACAGGGGCGCCCGATTATGACCAGATCCATTGCAACATTCCTTCTTTGCGCAGCCCTTGCTGGACCGGCTTTGGCTCAGGACGGAACGATCGTCACAAAGCAATACGACGATGGTGGGGTCTACACTGGCACCTTCCGCGCAGGGGTTCAGCACGGCACAGGAACCTACACCCTACCCAGCGGATACGAATATTCCGGCGAATGGGTGGATGGCGAAGTAAAAGGCGAAGGCGTTGCCCGTTTTGTGGACGGATCCGTCTATGAAGGCACCTTTGCCAAGGGCAAGCCTGAGGGTTTTGGCAAGATCATCTTCGCCGATGGCGGATCTTTCGATGGGGATTGGGTCAATGGCGCAATCACCGGCCAAGGCACAATGCAACTTGCCAACGGCCTGCGCTATGAAGGCACTTTTCGCAATGGAAAGCTGAACGGCAAGGGCGCAATGACCGGCCCTGATGGCTACGAATACAAGGGCGATTGGGTCGATGGCACCAAACAAGGCATCGCAACGATCACCTACCCTGACGGGGCCGTCTATGATGGCGAAGTGACCGCCGGTCAGTTGAACGGCACCGGCACCCTGACCCAACCTGACGGGTTGATCTATGAAGGCCCATGGCGCAACAACCAGTTCCACGGGGTCGGGAAACTGACCCAATCCAACGGCGATGTTTATGAAGGCAACCTTGAGGCCGGCCGCCGCGAAGGCCAGGGCAAAGTGACCTATGCCAACGGCAACGTCTATGAAGGCAGCTTTGTCCAAGACCAGCGCGAAGGCCAAGGCACCCTGCGCGAAGACAACGGCTATGTCTATGCCGGCACATGGGTTGCAGGGCGCAAAGAGGGCGAGGGCCAGCTTAGCTATCCCGATGGCGCCGTATACGTTGGCCAGTTTCGCGCCGACCTGCCCGATGGGTCCGGCAAGATCTCTTACGCGGACGGAACCGTCTATGAAGGCCAATGGGCCGCTGGCGTGATCGAAGGCACAGGCGCAATGACCTATCCCAACGGTGTCGTCTATTCAGGCTACTTCCGCGCCGCCCAACCTGATGGACAAGGCACAATCACTTACCCCGGCGGTTACCGCTATGAGGGCGGCTGGGAGAACGGCCAACGGCACGGCACTGGCACCTCGACCCAACCAGATGGCAGCATCTATTCGGGCGAGTACAGAGACGGCAAACGCCACGGCAAAGGCAAAATGACCATGACAGACGGGTTCATTTACCAAGGCGACTGGAAAGAGGGCCTGTTCGACGGACAGGGCCGCGCCACTTACGCCAACGGGGATGTCTACGACGGATCATTCGCAGCCGGAAAACGGCAGGGTGCAGGCACAATGCGGTTCGAAAACGGCCAGGTCGCGACCGGCAATTGGGACAAAGGCGCGTTGATCGAAGGCTAAAGCCCGATCAAAGTTTCCTCAAACGGTTGCCCGCTGCCTATCTACTCAACTCCGTGTTGATCCTTCGGTTAACGAACTGGCGCGCTTTGGCGTCAATTTCGATATAAACCGTTTGCAGCTAGAAAATTTGGCTAAAAACCCTTTGCCAAGGCCTGCAAATTGGCGTTTTGCTAGTGGCGTATTTGAAGACCCCCATTGTTTCGGGCCGCAAAATTCGCTCGAGAACCGATATTATGAAGACTCAGACAAACCCGAAAGATCAGATTATTGAAGGTGCAATTGCGCACCTCGATGCCAATGGTCCACCGTTTGCCTCCTACGCCAACATCGCGGAGGCATCCGATTTGTCGCGCCAGTTGATGCGCTACTATTTTCCTGAACCAGATACACTGATGTTGGAAGTCTGCGATACCCTCTATGAAGCTTACAGACAGGCTTTAGCGCAGGGCGCACAGCTTTATGACGGTGCCGATAAGCTTCATTTCATTCTGGATTTCTACTTCGAGGACCTCGACGTAACGCTCAGCCACACCGGCTGTAACGATTCCATAGTGGCCTACGCAGCAGGCAGTGCGAAAATCAAATCAGTGCTCCGCGAAAAATACGTCCTTATGGGTCAAGCCCTGCAATTGGAAATCAAGGTTGCCTATCCCGACATGCCTTTGCGCACCTGTTCAGAGATGGCTTATATGTGTCTGTGCATCCTTCACGGAAACCTGAAGCTGACCGGTTCGATTGGCATGAGCACCGATCATTCCAAGATCGCCCGAAAAGCTATCGATACGCTTTTGAACACTGCGCAATCTGAAACCGCAGACCCATCGGCTGCGTTTGAGGTTTGGAGCTAAACCGGCTCGCCCGCGTCCAGCTTCTGCAAAAACGCGTCCGCCTCGGCCAAAACAGTCGTCCGCTTGGTCTCATCCATTTTGTCCCACGTGCGGTACATGTTTCCCATCCTCGGATTGCCACCAAACTTGTCCCGATGCTGATCCAGAAAGTGCCAATAAAGCAGGTTAAAGGGACATGCATCTGGCCCCGTCTTATCCGCCACCTTATAGGCGCAAGATTTGCAGTAATCCGACATCCGGTTGATATACGCCCCGCTGCTGACGTAGGGCTTTGAGGCGATAATCCCGCCGTCTGCGAATTGGCTCATGCCAACTGTGTTCGGGGCTTCGACCCATTCATAGGCGTCTGCGTAGACCTCTAGATACCATTCATGCAGACGGGTCGGATGGAGCCCTGCGATCAAAGCGAAATTGCCCGTCACCATAAGCCGTTGGATATGGTGGGCATAGGCTTGTGACTTGGTCTGGGCGACTGCCTTTGACAGACAGTTCATCTTCGTCTCGCCTCCCCAATAAAGCGCGGGCAAATCACGGGTCTGGTTCAGCCCGTTGCGGCGGGCATAGCCCGGACCTTCCAGAAAGTAGATTCCCCGCACATATTCACGCCAGCCTATGATTTGTCGAATGAACCCTTCGACCGCATTCAACGGCGCGCGTCCGGCAGTATACTCCGCCTCTGCCGTTTTGCAGATTTCCAGCGGCCCCAGCAGGCCCACGTTCAGATAGGGCGACAGAACCGCATGGAACAAAAAGGCATGATCATTGACCATCGCATCCTGAAAATCGCCGAACTTGGGCAAAGCATGCTGCATGAAATGGGCCATCGCCTGCAAGGCCTGATCACGGGTGGTAGCAAACCAGAACGGATGCAAATCACCGAAATGGTCGGAAAAGCGGGTCTCGACCAAATCAAGGACAGCCTGCACGTCCGCATCCGGTTCAAATTGCAAAGGCCCGCCAAAGGTCAAATCGTTAGGGGCGGGTTTGCGGTTGTCGTGATCAAAATTCCATTTGCCACCCATCGGCTGGTCACCGTCCATCAGCAGGCCTGTTTTGCGGCGCATGTCGCGGTAAAAATACTCCATCCGAAGCTGTTTGCGGCCTTCGGCCCAGCCTTCAAAATCAGCGTGACTGGCCAGAAACCGATCATCTGGCAGGATGGTCACCTTGAATGGAGCTTTTCCTAGAGCTTCGATCAAGCGCCACTCGCCCGGCTCGGTCACCAACAGCTCAGAGGCACCAGTCTCCTCCATCCGCCGCAAGACCTCGCCCACCAGCGATCCGGCGTTGGCCGTGTCATCCAATTCGGTGTAGCACAGGTCCCAATCTGCAGCGCGCAAAGCGGCGGCATGACCCCGCATTGCCGAAAATACAAAAGCGATCTTTTTGGGATGATGGCGGACATAGGACGCTTCATCGATGACCTCTGCCATCACAACACAGTCCTGCGCCGGATCTGCCGCATTAAGCGATGACAGGTCCATCGACAGCTGGTCGCCCAGCACAAGGACAAGACGTTTCACCAAGGGACCTGCGCGCCTTCCCAGTCGTAAAACCCACCTGTCTGATCGGGCGCGAGAGAGTCTATGACCGTCAGCAAGTTCTCAGCAGCCTCCGCGGCTGGGACACTCGGGTGCCGCCCCAAATACTTCTGCGTAAACGGGGTCTGAACAGTCCCAGGATGCAATGCAACGCAGGCCGCTTTGGGGTGGGTGCGCGCCAGTTCTATCGCGCTCGTGTGGACGATCTGATTCACGGCAGCTTTAGCGGCGCGGTAACTGACCCACCCGCCAATCCGGTTGTCACCAATGGACCCAACACGCGCCGACAAAACGGCAAACACGGCACGCCGGTCACGGGGCAACAACCGCGCGGCATGGCGCAACACAAGGGCGGGGCCAACGGCATTTAATGCAAACTGCGCCATCATGGCCTCAGCGGTCACTGATTTTATCGATTTCTCCGGGACAGCGCCGTCAATCTCCAACGCGCCAGTGGCAACCAGCACCAAATCGAACGGACCAGCCACGTCAGACAAAACACGATCCACCGCCGCCTCATCGGTTAAATCCAAACCATCACTGCGCGACAAACCCACAACAGCAACACCGCGCGACTGCAATTCATCAGCCACCGCAGTTCCGATCCCACCGGATGCCCCAATTATCAATGCACGTTCCATGAAGCCCCAGCTAGCCGATGACAAACAAACTTCAATCCCTTCTTTGTTCAAAGTAAATCCCCGCCGGAGGCTCCGACCATCTGCAGAATTTTCAGGGTTCCCATTTAAGGCGACACAGGTATAAATGAGCGCATGACAGCACAGACGCATTTTTCGCGGACCACATCCGCCCTGCTGGCAGCCCTACTGCTAACCCGCCTCTGAGCGTGTCCCATCAGGCGCGCCCGCTCAGAGGAGACCGGCGCGCGCCAAGACACCCCAAAGTTAGCAAATGAGAATTCCAAAATGACCGATACAGCAAACCAAGACCACGTCTTGATCTTTGACACGACATTGCGCGACGGCGAACAAAGCCCGGGTGCGACGATGACCCATGCTGAAAAGCTCGAAATTGCGGGCCTTCTGGATGAAATGGGCGTTGATATCATCGAAGCTGGCTTTCCCATCGCCTCGGATGGGGATTTCGCAGCAGTCTCGGAAATCGCGAAGAACGCGACAAACAGCGTGATTTGCGGGCTCGCTCGGGCCAACCTGACAGACATCGACCGCTGCTGGGAAGCCGTAAAACACGCCGCGAAGCCGCGCATTCACACCTTCATCGGCACCTCGCCGCTGCACCGTGCCATTCCAAATCTTACAATGGACGAAATGGCAGACAAAATTCATGAAACGGTCAGCCATGCCCGCAATCTGTGCGACAACGTGCAGTGGTCACCCATGGACGCCACCCGCACAGAGCTCGACTACCTTTACCGCGTCGTTGAAATCGCGATCAAGGCGGGGGCCACCACGATCAATATTCCAGACACCGTGGGCTACACCGCCCCGCGTGAAAGTGCTGACTTGATTAAAGGATTGATCGAAAACGTGCCCGGCGCGGATGAAATCATCTTTGCCACCCACTGCCACAACGATCTTGGCATGGCCACAGCCAATAGCTTGGCTGCCGTCGAGGCGGGTGCCCGCCAAATCGAGTGCACAATCAATGGCTTGGGCGAACGCGCGGGCAACACGGCTTTGGAAGAAGTCGTTATGGCGCTTAAGGTTCGCAATGACATCATGCCCTATCAAACGGGCATAGATGCCACCAAGATCATGAACATTTCACGCCGTGTTGCGGCTGTCAGTGGCTTTGCCGTGCAGTTCAATAAAGCGATTGTCGGCAAAAACGCATTCGCCCACGAATCCGGCATCCACCAAGACGGCATGCTGAAGAACGCAGAGACTTTTGAGATCATGCGCCCTACAGATGTTGGTCTGTCTGAAACCAATTTGGTTATGGGCAAACATTCGGGCCGTGCGGCGTTGCGGTCAAAACTTGAAGACTTGGGATATGAGGTTGGTGACAACCAGCTCAAAGACGTTTTTGTGCGGTTCAAAGAACTGGCCGATCGCAAAAAGGAAATCTACGACGACGATCTGATCGCGCTTATGCGCACGTCAGAGGACGCCGAGGCAGACCGCATCAAACTGGTCTCGCTCAAAGTCGTCTGCGGCACGGATGGCCCACAAGAAGCGGTTATGACGCTGGACGTT
Source organism: uncultured Sulfitobacter sp. (assembly GCA_964636575.1). GTDB lineage: Bacteria > Pseudomonadota > Alphaproteobacteria > Rhodobacterales > Rhodobacteraceae > CAZWSE01. The sequence continues at coordinate 7,714 of CAZWSE010000114.1, forward strand.
GACGGCAAAACTGCGCAAACCACTCAGACCGGAGACGGGCCTGTTGACGCCTGTTTCAACGCCGTCAAAGCGATCTTCCCCCATGACGCGCGGTTGCAACTTTACCAAGTGCATGCGGTCACCGAAGGCACAGACGCCCAAGCCACCGTTTCGGTGCGCATGGAAGAAGACGGGCGTATTGTGACGGGTCAATCTGCGGACACAGACACGGTCGTGGCCTCGGTCCGCGCCTATGTTCACGCGCTGAACCGCCTACTTGTCCGCCGCGAGAAAGCGGGCAGTGACACGCCTGAAGTCAGCTACAAAGACGCAGGCTGAGCCTTAAAGCGTGTGAAAGAGGCTGCTCAACTGGGCGGCCTCTTCTTTCAAACCATAGGGTGGATTCAGGACAAACATGCCTGATCCGATCATGCCGTGGCCTTCCTTGGCGGCTGGAAAACGGACCTCGTGGTGCAAGGCATCTGCATCATTCAGCCCTTTAAGCTGCCCCGCCATCTGCGCCTGTGCCCCGTTCGCCAGCACCGGATACCACAGGGCAATCACGCCCACGTTCCATTTGCGGCGCAGCTTTGCGATGAAACCGGGGATAAAGGCATAGTCTTCTTTCACCTCATAGCTGGGATCAATCAAGATCATCCCACGGCGCGGGGTCGGCGGGGTGACGGCCATCGCCATTTCCCATCCGCTTTGCCGAATGCAGCGGGCCGGATAAGGGGACATGTTGAACTCTAGGGCTGCATGTTCTTGGGGGTGCAATTCGGCCAAGTGCATGGTGTCGGTCGCGCGCAGCAATTCCCCCGCAAGCACAGGCGATCCGGCGTAAGCGCTTGGCCCATGGGCACCCCGAACGGCCTGCAATGCGGTCACATAGGGATGATCGGGGGCGAAAAGCTGCTCAACCGTCTCTATCCCTGCCTTGGCTTCGCCCGTTTTGACCGCCTCAGCGCTGGCCAGATCATAAAGCCCCCGCCCTGCATGGGTTTCCAGATAGCTGATCGGTTTATCTTTGGCCGTCATATAGGCCAACATCCACGCCAAAAGCCCGTGTTTGTGAACATCCGCCAGATTGCCTGCGTGGTAGATATGTTGATAACTCAGCATCCCCCCTGATGCCTTGGCAAAACGGCGCTGGCAAGTTGTTAACGAACCCTTTCACATAAAGCCCACGCCCCCTATAAGATGGGATGCTTGGCGGCCAAAGAGAGTCGCACAGCACGACAAGACGACTGGTAAGGGACGACGCAACATGGGCTGGCTCACAAGTTTTGGTGGATTGATTGCCGCCGACATGGCGATTGACTTGGGCACCGCCAACACGCTGGTCTACGTCAAAGGGCGCGGGATCATCCTGTCAGAGCCTTCTGTGGTCGCCTATCACATAAAAGACGGCGTCAAAAAGGTGCTGGCCGTGGGCGAAGACGCCAAGCTGATGCTGGGCCGCACCCCTGGATCCATCCAAGCCATTCGCCCCATGCGTGACGGTGTGATCGCCGATTTTGACACCGCTGAAGAGATGATTAAGCACTTCATCCGCAAGGTGCATAAACGCACAAGCCTTTATAAACCAAAGATTATTGTCTGCGTTC
>CAZWSE010000115.1:0-9144 GCA_964636575.1 uncultured Sulfitobacter sp.
GCACGCGGAAACGCGCCACGATGCCGCTCAAGATCAGCGAAAACGCGGTAGTTGCCTTGATCACGCAAATTATCCAGCGTGGTCTTGAAAAAATTCTGGTAGTTCATCAGTTGTCAGTTGCCTCACGTGCGATGTCATCAAGCAGGGTTTGCACCTCTTGCATCGGGCCTTCGGGATAGTGGCGATAGCCGACGATGACCTTGCCCTCCCGCTCGGCGACGAAAATGCCGTAGGGACAATGGGCTATGTTGGCGGGATCAGCTTCCATCACTTTGCGCGACAGAACGGCCGAGCAGTAAACAAAGATATCTGCTTCATGGAATAGGGTCACTGCACTGCCGACATCGGCGCCCGTCCGGCCAAGCATTTCACCAACATGGCTGACGTAGTCGATAACTAGGCCACGCCGGATGATCGCGCTTTCCACACCAAATGCGGCATCCTCAAAGGTGCCATCCTAGTCGTAGGTGGTAGACGAACTTTGCGCATTTGCAGTGGTCATAGAGGCCGCAATCACGGCACCGGCGAGTAAAACAGATTTTAGCATTTAGACATCCCCCTTTGTGAACCTGAGTATGCAGGATCACGGCCCAAGGGGCTTTGACATACATCAAAGCCCCCCGAGAATTGTCTTAGCCGAACATGTCTGCGGTGATACCCGCATACCAACCTTCGGATTCCTCATAGGTCGCTTTGCGCAGGGCCGCATCTTCACCCGTGGCCGAAATAAACCCGTCAACCTTGGCAATTTTCTCGTCCGTTGCCTCGTAGGTGGCACCAACTTTGACGCCGTTGTCGGTATCAATCGGCGACCAGCAAGTGTTCGAGAACTTCGCAGGGAAGACTTTCGACCCCGTCAAAGCACCGCGAACGGCATTGGCGCAAACCTTGGCCTGAGAATTGGCCGAGAAGCCGGACTTCGGCATGTCACCTTGCTGGGACGCATCGCCCAAAACATAGACATCCGCATCCGCTTTGGTCGACATGTCAGCCGCGTTCACAGGGGCCCAGTTGCCGTCTGTCACGCCTGCCAGTTCAGCAATCCGGCCCGCTTTCATAGCTGGAATCACGTTACACGCATCAACAGACGTTACTTCGCCGTCGATCGTAACTGTCATCGCGGCTGGATCCACGGAAACCGCACCACCGCCGAAGTCTTCACCGATCCAATCAATCATGCCGTCGTAGTTATCGGCCCATCCTTCTTGGAACAAAGCCATCTTGGAGAACTTCGGCTTAGGGTCGGCCACGATGATTTTCGCAGTCGGGTTGTTGGCTTTCAGATAGTGCGCAACCATCGACACCCGCTCATACGGACCAGGAGGGCAACGATACGGGTTGGGTGGGGCCACCATCGCGAATGTGCCGCCTTCTGGCATGGCTGCGATTTTGGCTTTCAGCAATTCGGTTTGCGAACCGCCTTTGTAAGCGTGTGGCATCGCGTTTTGGGCGGACAGATCCCAGCCTTCAACCGCGCCTTCCACAAAGTCGATACCGGGCGACAGGATCAGTTTGTCGTACGGCACTGATCCACCACCGGCAAGCGCCACAGTCTTGGCATCGCGGTCTACATCAACGGCCCAGTCGTGCACGACGTTCACGCCGCCCGCGGCCAAGGTGCCATAAGAATGACCCAGATTGTCGATTTCTTTCACGCCACCAAGATACAGGTTGGAAAAGAAGCAGGTGTAATACATGCGCGTCGGTTCGATCAGGGTAACGTCGATCTCACCCTTGCTGTCTTTGGCAATGTAGCGCGCCGCCGTGGCACCGCCGGCGCCACCGCCAACAACGACCACTCGTGGCTTACCATGACCGGCCGCGAAAACGGTCGGTGCCGACAAAGTTGCAGCAGCTGCCGCACCCGTGCCGATAAATAGGCGTCTATTCAGTTTCATCGTTGTCTCCTCCCAGAGTTTAGCCTCGTTATTCGAGGTCCGTAAAATACGCAGCAAGGGCTGCGATTTCTTCATCGTTGAGACGTCCAGCCATCATTTGCATGACGGGGTGGGGTCTCAGCTTTTGTTTGTAGGCATGCATTGCAACTACAAAGTCTTCGGTGGGCCACCCCGAGATTCCGGGGATACCATCGTTCGATCCGCTCGCTTGATGACAAGTCTTACATTCACTGGCGAGGTACTCACCGTATTCAGGATCACCCTGGATCGCGAGGATCGCGGGATCAATGTCATGGTCGGTTCCCGTAGCGGTCGGTTCAGCTTCGGGAATGTCGGCCGGATTGTCCGAGAACGCACGTAGGTAGGCCAGCAGATCACCGCGCTTTTGAACGTCGTCCAACCCGCGAAAGCTCATGCGGGTTTTGGACACCAGCGCCTTGGGGTTCTCGATATAGGCATCCAGCGTTTCTTCGGTCCAGATCAGACCATCGTCACCTGCGCGCAGCATGCTTTTGGAATACTTGGCGTCCTCAACCGATCCGGCAGGACGTCCAAAAATACCGTTCAGCTGTGGGCCAACGCGGTTCTTCGCGCCCTCCCCGATCTGGTGGCACGACTTGCATTGCTTGTTAAAGACATCAGCCCCGACGTCAGGGTCTCCCAGCTCATTTGAAAAAGCGGCCCCCGCCACAAAAAATGCAGCGAGGGTCAGGGAGGTTCGTAGCTTATAAGTCAAGGATCAGTTCCCAACCGATTTGAGGTATTCAATAACCGCAGCCTGATCGTCTTCCTTTTTGAGACCGGCAAAGGACATTTTGGTGCCCTTCATGTAGGCCTTGGGCTTGGCAAGAAACGCGGCCAGCTCTTCCGCAGTCCATACCAAACCACCTTCAGCCGCAGCTTTCATCGGTTTGGAATACTTGAACCCGTCGACGGCTCCGGCAGGGGCACCAACGATACCCGTCAAGATCGGGCCAGAGCGGTTCTTCGCACCGTCACCAACCTGATGACAGGACTTACACTTGCGAAAGACCTTCTCGCCGTCTTTGGCCAAGTCCGCATCAAAAGCGGCCTCGGTCACGACAGGTGTCTCTTCGGCCACAACAGCAGTTTCCGTATCCGTGGCCTCGACAACGGCAGCAGTGTCAGACGCGCCCTCTTCCTGCGGGGTCACATCCAGAACCATCGCACGCATGGTCACTTTGACCTCGTCTTTGCAGTTTTCCATGCAGGGTTCCTGAGACCATTGGGCGTATTCGGTTTCAGCACGATCATCGATGATAAAGCCTTCCGCATTGGGCATAGCCACATCAAAGAAAGTCTCGTTCGACAGCACAAAATCGTCTTCGATCAAGTCGTTGGAATATAGGATATACGCAACGATCTGGTAGACTTCATCATCCGTCAGCGTTCCGGCATTGCCGTAGGGCATGGACCGTTTGATGTAGTCAAACGCGGTGCTCAGGTAGGGCCAGTAGGAACCTACCGTTTTCAGCGGATCTTCGTGGTTCAATGTGTCTGCACCACCGGCAAGCTTTGGCCAGTTGTCGATGCCTTCAGCAAAATCTCCATGACAGGCTGCACATTGCTCGGCAAAGACTTCTTCACCGTCAATCGCATCACCGGACCCGACAGGCAGGCCCGTACCATCAGGGGCGATTTCACCATCCCATGCGGCAACTTCTTCGGGCAAAGCGGGGCGGCCCAATCCGAATTTCTCGGCCAAGACCGGTCCTGCGACCATGCAAAGAGAAGCGACAAGCGCGCTTGATTTAAGAAACTTCGACATTTTCAGCCTCACCGTTAGAGCGTACCAACCATGTTTGAATGCAGTTGTTGTGATAGATTGAGTTCAAGCCGCGCACTTCGCGCAGTTGCGCTTTGGTCGGCTGGACATAGCCCGTGTCATCCATCGCACGCGATTGCAGCATCATCTCAGAGCCGTCCCAATCCGTATCCAGATAGAACCGTGTCAGCGCCATTTTCTCACCGGGCTTGGCCAAACGTGCGGTTTCCCACGTCTTGCCGCCGTCTTTGGACACATCCACGCGGGTGATCGCACCGCGACCGCTCCAAGCAAGGCCCGAAATGACCAACGGGCCTTTGCCGTGGGTAATCGGGGACTGCGGGCTTGGGGTTGTGACAACAGACTTCGCATCCATCGCCCATGTCCACTTGCGGCTGGTGCCATCGTCTAGTGTGTCTGTGTATTTGCTAGTCTCTTCGCGGCTTTCAACAGCACTGCTCGTGACTTCGATCCGGCGGAGCCATTTGACCCACATGTTGCCTTCCCAACCGGGCACAACAAGACGCACAGGATACCCGTGCTCTTTGCGCAAAGCCTCACCGTTGGCCTTGAACGCAACAAGCACATCGTCCAACGCCTTTTCCATTGGCATGGAACGACCGTTCGACGAGGCATCAGCGCCTTCCACAAAGACCCATTTGTCCTTCAGATCGCCAGCGGTATCCAATCCGGCTTCTTCCAGCAAAGTCCGCAAAGGAACGCCAGTGTATTCCATGTTGTGGATCATACCGTGGGTGAACTGGGCGCCGTTCAACTGCGCGCCGGCCCATTCCATGCCGGTGTTGGCGGCACATTCACAGAAGTAGACGTGGTTTTCACGGGGGAAGCGTTCAAGGTCGGCATAGGTAAACACCAGCGGGGTATCGACCAGACCATTGATCATCAAACGGTAGTCGTCTTTCTTGAGATCAATCGCACCTGAATGATGCCGCTCAAAGGCGCAGCCTTGGGGGGTTATTGTACCGTCAAGCGCATGAATGGGCGTAAAGTTGATGGAGCTTACAGTATCCGCAGTCAGCCATTCCACATTGCGACGGATCACATCGCCTTCGTGCTCAATCGGCAGGCCATACGGGGTTTCATCAACACCTTCACCAAAGGCTTGGGCCCAAGGTTGGACTTCGGTGATCAACGGATCAGGGGTCGCAGACTGCGCGGCGGTTGCGGACAGTGCACCAGCGCCTGCCGCAGCGGCTCCGCGCAAAAAGGCGCGACGCGATGTTCCGGTTTCTGTTTCGTTGTCTGACATTTCAGATGCCTCCGTTTCAAAGGGCGGGGTCATGCACCGACCACCTTCACGCTGTTATTGGGATCAAGAGAGATGGTGCCTTGCTTGGCGATATGCGCCTCGACAACATCCCAGATTTGCGGGCCTTCGGTGCCTTCGTTGACACTTGCCCAGCCAGCCACTTGGTAAGTTTTCGAGGGGTCAATCGATTCACCGGTCTTGAGCAGGGTCATTTCTGTGATCCGCTCGCCTTGTGGCTTTGTGACATCAATCCGGTAGCCCAGCCCACCGACACGCACCATGTCGCCACCTTGCTGGTAGTAAGGGTCAGGGTTGAACAGGTTGTCAGCGACGTCTTCAAGGACAACATGCAAGAATTCACCCGTCATTTCGGTGCGGTAAGCTTTCCCGTAAGTCATTGATGTGACGTTCCAAATGTCCTCGCGGGTGATGTCTTGGCCGGGCAAAATTGACGGCCCCCAACGCACACCGGGCGACAGAGCAATGTCTGCTTCACGCTCGGAAATCAGAGCATCGCAAATCAGATCATCCCATGTCCCGTTGAAGTTCCCGCGTCGATACAAAAGCTGATCGTCAGCTGTGCGGCCAATCACTTCACGCAGGGTATCGATATGCGGGGCGCGTTCCTCTTCGATCACCTTGGTCACGACAGGATCAGGAGCGATCACATCCGACAGGATCGGGATCAGCTTGTGGCGGAAGCCCATCATGCGCCCGTCGCGGACATCCAGATCAACACGGCTGACAAACTTACCGGTCGAACCAGAAGCAACGATGATCGTCTCGCCAATCAGCACAGGCTCAGGCAAGGCATCATGGGTATGACCCGACAGGATCACGTCGATGCCTTTGACTTTGCCCGCCATCTTTTTGTCCACGTCAAAGCCATTGTGGCTTAGGCAAACAACCAATTCGGCCCCCTGCCCGCGCACTTCATCGACCATTTCCTGCATGCGCTCATCGCGGATCCCGAAAGAGTATTCGGGGAACATCCAACCGGGGTTGGCGATCGGCATGTAAGGGAAGGCCTGACCGATCACGGCGATCTTGACGCCGCCTCGCTCAAAGAACTTGTAGGGAGGAAACAAGTCTGTTGGCTCGTCCCATTCGGCATCAAAGATGTTCTGCCCTAGGGCCGCAAAAGGCAAACCTTCAACGATTTCGCTCACACGGTCTGAGCCAAGAGTAAACTCCCAATGGAAGGTCATCGCATCGGGCTTCAGGGCATTCATGACATTGACCATGTCCTGCCCTTGGCTTTGGTAGCATGTGTAGCTGCCGTGCCATGTATCGCCGCCATCCAGCAACAACGCGTCAGGCCGATCCGCACGGATCGAATTGATAACAGTGGACACGCGGTCCAAACCGCCGATGTTGCCATAGCCTTTGGCCAACGAAGAAAAGTCATCAAAGGTCAGCGCATAGGCAGAGGGCGATCCGTCTTCGATACCGTACAGCTTGCGATAATCCGCGCCGGTGATGTGCGGGACAGCGCCTTTGTTCGTGCCAACGCCGATATTAACGGATGGTTCGCGGAAGTAGTGCGGCACCAGTTGGGCGTGAATGTCGGTGATGTGGATCAAGGATACATTGCCGAAGGTATCAAAATCCAAAAGCTGATCTTGGGTCACGGCCTGCTGGGCGGCCAATCGAGACCAATTCCCAAAACCAGACCCACCATAGATCGCTGCGGTGGCCATACTCGTTTGCAAAAAGTCACGGCGAGAAATCATGGGAGGCTCCGGATCACGCGCATATATGCGCATTTATGAATAAGTAGTTAACAAAAAAGGCCCCGCACCGTTTAGGCAGGGGCCTTTCAAGATCAGTTTCGGATCGAAGGACCTTCAACGCTCAACCCGTTGCCGCGCGATGCGACGTAAAGCTCAAGAGCGATGAACTCATCGCTGCCCGGGCTGTAGGTTTCGGCACGGGTATCGCGCACACAGCCCTTAAAGCGCGAATGAGCACCGTTTAGCTTGGTGTTTTTCAGGCGGTACACAGGAAAGCCGTTGATCTGGCCTTGGCTCAGATGGTCCGCACGGATCATCATGCCGTAGCTGTCTTCGTGGCAGTTTGCGCAAGATAGCTCGAGCTGGCCGGTGCGTGTGTAGTACAGCTCTTTACCGAGCTCCCACGCGGACTGCGCAGGGCCATCGATGGCGACGTTCACAGGCATACCGCGCGACACAGAAGACAAAGCAGCTTCCATGTTGATCGCTGGACCTTTGTCATAGCCCCATGCTTCGGCACCCATGCGCTCCGTGCGGCATTCGTTCATCTGCATTTGCAAGGTTTGAACGGTGCCAGCAGCCTCATCCCACTTTGGATAGGTCGGCTTGACGCCCGCCATGCTGTCCATGTCGTTGTGACAGGAAGAACAAGATTTGCCTTCGGAACCATCCGCGGTTGTCCAGTCTTCCATGGCCTTTTCAACAAAGATCATGCCTGGGTTATCAAAGTCATCCATTTGCATCGCGCGGGTCTCGGTGCCGCGAAACAACCAGCCGGACATAACTTCATCTACGGCATCGGCCATATGCGCCGGTGCAGCGGTCCGCGTGACCATTGCAGTGTCGTCGTTAAGAACCAGCGTGTCATCTACCGGATCGGCAAAGGCAAATCCTGTTGTCAGTGCTGTCGCCAGAACGGCGGCGGTCAAATTCTTCATAATGTCCCTCCCAAGACAGGTGGCCGAAGGCTATTTCGATCAACCGATCGCGATCGTTTTGGATGTGTCATAGACGGACCCATCGTCGTCATACCATGTGAAGGTAAATTCACCGGCTTCGGGCACCATTGCTTCGAATTCGAAATACGGGTTGGTCGAAATCGCGGGCTCCATAGCCACGTCGATGACGTTCTCGCCGTTAAAATCGCAGGTAAAGCGGTTGATGATGGACCGAGGAATAACATTGCCCTCTTTGTCCTTGCGCTGACCGGATTCCATCTTGTGACTGATCAGAGTCTTGATGGTGATCGTAGATCCAGCCGCAGCTGTCTTTGGTACTTTGACGCGGGGTTTTACACCAGATGCCATGATAATCTCTCCTAAATACTTTTAGCCGCCGCAGCCGCCGATTGTGACTTTAACCGTGTTCGAGGCTTGAACGAACGAACCGTCCTCAAGCTTCGCAATGGCAACAACGTCCTGCGTTCCGGCAAGGCGGATACGGGTGGACGCGGCACGGGATGCGGACAGTTTGCCAAATTTGAACGTGGCGACGCTTGGCGTGGGGTTGCCCATCGCAAGCACCAGAATTTCAGTGGCTGAACCAGAGGATACCTCGATTGGCACGGTGTTGCCGTTCTCGGCAATCTCAGGTGACGTCAGTGTTACGTCACCGGAACCGACTTCGGCCCCACCGGTGAAAGCGGCAATAAGCTCATCCGCAGTTGCAGCGGCTGCACCCTGCTTTGGCAAACCAGCCACCAAGAGAGCACTGCCCCCCAGAATGATTGCATTACGTCTTGTCAGTTCCATGAACATCTCTCCTTCGTTCCCTAAAAGGGCTGATGTGTTACTTGAGCGTGGCCAGATAGGCGACGACATCTTCAATTTGCTGTGCACTCAACAAAGGACCGAACGTGTCGTCGGCGGCCTTGCCGGTGTAGGCGTTACCAGGGCGGGTGAAGCCCTCGGTCTTGTAAAAGGATGGCATCATGCTGTCCTCGAACATGATCTTGGCATTCGCAACGATACCGCGCAGTTCGGCTTCGGACCAACGATCGCCGGCCCCATCAAGCATCGGACCGATCTCACCCTGAAACGGGACATCGGCCAGATCAGAAACCTGATGACAGGCAACACAGTTGCCCTGCCCTTTGTCGCCAACAATGATGCGGCCATTGGTTGCGTCACCGGGCGTGCCAGACAAGGATTGCTCTACAGCACCGTCGTCATAGCTGACATTTGTCGGTAGAATTTCTTCGGCGTAGGCGCCTGTGGCGATGATCGCAGCCAGTGCTGCGCCAGTAACAGAAATCTTCATGCGTCCTCCCAAACACTAAGTTGTGTATACCGTAGCGTACAAAAATAGACTCACGAAACAACAAATTCGATTTTTTGAATTATACAATTTGACGCAGCGTAAATTCGCACTAACAACCATGCTATTTTGACTGCTCTGCAAAGCGACGGGCATGGTATTTTTGAAAGGGTTCTTCACCTTCGTAGCCTTTTTCAATCA
>CAZWSE010000116.1:0-8984 GCA_964636575.1 uncultured Sulfitobacter sp.
TTGAGCGACTAAGCCCGCATTTGCTAGGTTCAACGGGGTTTGTATGGTGCCCAGGGGCGGATTTGAACCACCGACACGAGGATTTTCAATCCACTGCTCTACCCCTGAGCTACCCGGGCACCGGGGAACGCAACTGCGTTCGGGTGTCGGCGTTTTAGGCAGTGGGGGCGGTACTGTCCAGTGCCTTTTTACCGCAATCGACAGGCAAGCGCCTAGTGCGGCTTTGAAGGTGCATTTTCGGTTTCTTCCAAAGCCTTTTCAAGGTCTTCGGGGTCGTGTGAAGGAACAGCATAAGACCCGTTCATCCACTTGGCCAAATCCACATCCGCACAGCGACGCGAACAAAAGGGTTTATACTTGGGGTCGGTTTGCGTGGCGCAGATTGGGCAGCTCATTCAGACCTCTGTTGGTTCCAGGGCCTCACTCAGCGGAATGCGCGCCCGTTTGCGTTGCAACTCATAATGCCCCAAAGGGGTCCACCCGACCAGAGCGGTCTCAACAGTGTCCGCTCGAAATGCACCGCGCAGAGCATCTTCGAAGGGGCGACGGTCTTTCTTGGGCATCGGGGCCAGATCAAGCGTGATTTGACCACCCAGTCCCCGCAATCTCAGCTGGGTCGGCAAAGCACGGGCAGCGGCCATATTGGCCTTGATGCCCGCCGCAAGCGACGCGTCTGAGCCTGTGTTCACATCGACAGCAACAAGGGCGCGGGTCGGTTCAATATACATCCCCCCTGCCCCGAGGGAGGCAAAAGCACCCTGCAACCGGTCAATCTCATCTAACACGCCATGGGTCTCAAACCCGCCGGTTTCGGTCACCACATCAGCAGGATCTGTCCAGTCGCGCCACGCCAAAACATGCGGGCCATCGCCTTCGGTCAGCGTCTCGGCATCCCCAGTCGCATCTTCCATCACGGATGCAGCCAAATCCGCCATCGCCGCGATGTCCTCTGCAATCGCGTCCTCATCTGCACCTTCACATGAGGACCGGACAATCAAACCAAACGGGCTGTCTCCCATGATGCCATGCGCGATCTCTAGCAGGCGGTCGCGCTCAGCTTCATCACGGATTGAACGTGAAATGTTCAAGCCCGGCGCATCCGGTGTCACAATCGCATAGCGGCTTTTGAACAGGATTTTTTGCGTGACAGGCAAGGCTTTACCGTCCTCGGCATGGCCTGTGAGCTGTACCAACAAAGGCTGCCCCGGAGACAGTCCTTTAACCTGCCGCAAGAAAGCAGAACCATCGGGGGTTTTCAAAAACATGCCACCCTGCCCCTTTACGGGACGATCCGCGATGGCGCGATAGATGGTGCCAATGCGGGGGGTATCGGCGTCAATCAGTAGATCAGACAGTTTACCATCGACGATTAAGGCGGCAGCCTCTTGGCCATTCACATGGTCCAGAATAATGGATCGGCCTTTCATGAGGCACCTTTATGTAGGGGATACCCTGCGGCATGCAGCAGGTTCGCAGTTTCAGCCAAGGGCAAGCCAACGATGCCGGTGAACGACCCTTGGATCCAAGGGATGAAAGCGCCAGCGGGGCCTTGGATCGCATAACCGCCAGCCTTGCCCTGCCAATCACCTGTCTCTAGGTAGGCGTTTAGTTCAACATCAGACAGGCGTTTCATTTTGACGGCAGACACGACATCTCGTTCCCAAATCTTTTTACCACGGCGTACAGCGACGGCAGTGATGACGCGGTGACGACGACCCGACAATGACAACAAAAATTCAGCCGCTTGACCCGCGTCTTCAGGCTTGCCCATGATCCGACGCCCCAAAGCAACGGTTGTATCAGCACACAGCACAATATCATCGGCACCCGCCTCAACCGCCATAACCTTTTCACGGGCAATGCGCTGACAATAAGGGCGCGGCAGTTCGGCCTTCAAAGGGTCTTCGTCAATATCGGGGGGACGCACGGCATCCGGCACAACGCCCAACTGGGCCAGCAATTCAAGCCGACGGGGGCTGCCGGAACCTAAGATCAGGGTCATGGGTTGCCTTCAACGCGCAGTATCAAGGTGGGCAAGCAGCCCACCTCAGGACTTACTTAAAGCGATAGTTGATCCGACCTTTGGTCAAATCATAAGGGGTCATTTCGACCTGTACTTTGTCGCCAGCCAGAACGCGGATGCGGTTTTTGCGCATCTTGCCTGCCGTGTGTGCAATGATTTCATGGCCATTCTCAAGCTCGACCCGAAATGTCGCATTAGGCAGGAGTTCCTTCACGACGCCGGGGAATTCGAGAATATCTTCCTTAGCCATGTCATCTCCATCGTTGTTTCAATGCATCGGATTGTTCCGATGGGCGTTAAATGGGCCTAAAATGTTAATTTATCAAGGGACAATGCGGTCTTAGCGCCGTCTTGCGGTACTTTTGATCAATCAGAAACAGTTTATCGAGCAAACCGCCACATTGTTTCCATATTCGACACGAATTGTTGCCTCAATTGCTCAATAGCCAGTGTCCTAACGGTCCAACAACGAGACCGGAACACAGGCAGAGCAAGGAACTACAGACATGAACCTCCCTACATTTACGGCCCTATTGATCGGCGTTGCGCTTACACTGACCACCTTCGTGTCGACGGTCTAAGCCTTAAGGTTAACCGTCACAGCAGGTGCTTCACGGCCGGATTGTTCCGGCCAGTGGCTTGCATTCAAAACACCGCCATCACGGCGCACATGGGCAATCGCGTCTCGATCTATCTCAGCATAGGTCCACGCAGGCGCGCCCAACGTTCCAAGCCCCATCACCCCATCTTCTGGAAAACCCACGTCGGGTGGGCCGAAAACGCCCCCAGCGCCAGTGGTCTCATTAAATGTCTCAGCCCAATTCATCTTGCCAACCAGCGATGACATGACTGTCACACATTGATTGGCGAGCGCTGTGGCTTGGCTCCCGATCCGTACGCGGGAATAACCGGATACTGCGCGGGTGCAACTTGGCACCAGAATAATCTCAGCCTCCGCCAGCGCACGACCCAGAAGCGGAAATTCACTGTCATAACAAATCAGTACGCCGATCTTACCCAATGCGGTGTCAAACACCTGCAACGGCCCGCCCCCTTGCATAGCCATCGGGTCACGTTCGCCTCGGGTCATGATTTGCTTGTCTTGGACGCCGATTTGCCCCGTCGGCGTAATCAACCTCGCACGGTTAACGGGCCTTTTGTCCGTCACAGCAGGGCCAGACGCCGCCAGAATGTGCACACCATGCTCGGCCGCCAAGGTCATATGCACTTGATCCGCGTCACCTAACCGGTCCGACACGGCGTGCAAGGATCGCTCCAGATCTGCAGCCACCTCAGCGCCATCCAGCGTCGCAAGCTCCATCGCGCCGTATTCGGGAAATACAAGCAGCTCAGCCCCCTGCGCCGCAGCATCCGACACCCAAGTCGCTAGCTTGTCTTCGTAGGCCGCCCAACTGTCGAGCCAATCCAAAGGATATGCAGCAGTTGCAACTTTCATAGCAGACCTCTTTCAACATGCGTTAACGATGATCACTCTGCACAAGAGTCCTGCCAATGAACATAGCTCAGTCCATGGGCGGGTTAAATTTTGTGATCACGTTATTTGTGATCACATTTTATCCCATCAATTTCATGCACTTAACGTGAAGTCGCAAAAAGGGCGCCTTGTTTCCAAAGCGCCCATTTTGTGCGTTCCCGATCCGAAATCTGACGAAAATTGACAGATGTCAGATTGGTTTGACTAAAGATATCGCCTCAAACCATCCAGTCTTTCCACTCAGCGCTTGATTGGACAAAATCGTCCCGTCCAGCGTGAACAGAAGCTTCAGATTGAATGGTGCATTTTGTACCTGCGACCCCAAGCAAACAATGGGTCACAGTGAAAAACGAAACCTCTTCGAACGCGAGCGTAGAACCCGTAAGGGAATTGGGTGTTTCATGAGGTACCGTCGCTGGTGCCACAACAACCGAACCTGCTTTCAAAACCACAGAATGAGTGGTGGCAGCGGAAGCAGAAGTTGCCAGAGAGACCGCTGCAAAAGCAGCTAAATAAAAATGTCTCATAAAAATAGTCCTTAGGTAAATATTTGGTACTTAAAGATTTTTTTCTCAAAACGAATAAGGTGTGAGCAAAAGCGTTTCGATCAAAAGTGGTAGATACAAAGGTGGTCTTTCTATGTGAATCAGCGACGGTACAAAATGAAATGGTTACGCGTCTTGGTCTTAAAAATTCAAAACGAATAAGGTGTGAGCAAAAGTCGTTTCGATTAATGTAGTTCAGTTACAAAGGTAGTTTAGATTGGTCGTCACGTCGGAAAATTCGACGCACCATTACGCTAGCATAACAAAAAATGGTTAAAATAGAAAAATGGCGAAGACTCGCCGATTTTCCGCTATCCTCGCTCAAATAAAAGAAAATTTCTTATCTACAGATCGTTGATAACGCTGCTTTTGTTTCCAAACCGAAAACAATGCCGCTCAAAACCGACGAATCGTTAACATCGTATTAAGATGGATTTACCGGATCACCCCACCGTTCAACCAACCTTTGAACGATCTGATCTCGGCTTTGGCGGTAACTGTCGAGCTTGGCCTCGCGGCTTTCCCCAAGTCCCGTCGGATCAAGGATAGGCCAGTATTCGACCTCCAAATGAAACACGCGCGTTAGCTCCAATGCCCGCCTTTGGCTGGCCGGCGACAGGGCCACAACCAGATCAAACGAAGACAAATCATCGCCCCATTGCTCCATTTCATCGAAACTGCGGCTGCGATGCCGCGATAATTCTACATCCAGCTCCTGACATACAGCGATCGAAAAGCCATCAATTTCGAGGTCATTTTTAACGCCGACGGACTGTACGTAGGTATCCGTTCCGTAGAATTTCTTCATGATGCCCTCAGCCATAGGCGACCGGACAGCATTGTGATCACAGCAAAACAAGATCGATTGGGGCAAATCCCGCACGCTTACCCTCCGAAATGCAGCACGCAAATAAGAGTGAACAAGCGCCGCGCAGTGTCGATATCCACCTCCGCCTTGCCTTCCAACCGCTCTTGCAAAACACGGCTGCCTTCATTGTGAATACCGCGTCGGGCCATATCAATTGTCTCGATCTGACTTGGCGGCAGGGTTTTCACAGCATCGAAATAGCTTTCGCAGATCTGGAAATAATCCTTCACCACTTGCCGAAACGGACTCAGCGACAGATGGAACTCAGCCGCCTTTTCCGCCTCTTCAGTGTTTACATCGAACACAAGCCGCTTGTCTCTGATCGACAGGCCAACGTGATACGGGCCTTCCGGCACCGCGCGGTCTTCGCGACCCGGCAAAACGAAGGTGTTGTCTTCCAACAGATCAAACATCGCGACTTTGCGTTCCTGTTCGATCTCGGGAGTGGGCGGCGGCAGGTTCGCGTCGTCCAGTTCAATTCGGGTAATTCGCGTCATTACATCGTCACTCATTCAACTTATCCAACCTTGCGCGCACTGACAGGCCATGAGCCTCAAGGCTTTCAGACTGCGCCAATCTCTCCCCTGCAGGTCCGATAGCACGCAAGGCGCCCGGTGTCATCCGCGCCAAGGTGGTGCGCTTCATGAAATCAAGCACAGAAAGGCCGGAACTGAACCGCGCTGACCTAGCGGTAGGCAGTACATGGTTGGGGCCACCAACATAGTCACCAATTGCTTCAGGGGTCCAAGACCCCATAAAAATAGCGCCCGCATGGCTGATCTGCGCCGACAAGGCATCGACATCCGCCACGCAAAGCTCAAGATGTTCCGGCGCAATCCGGTTTGATAAGGCTGCCGCAACGTTAAGGTCAGGAACGGTAACAATCGCCCCGAAATCACGCCAACTGGCGCCAGCAATGATACGACGTTCCAGCGTTTCCAGCCGTTTCTCTACGGCGTCAGCCACGGCCTGCCCAAAGGCTGCATCGGTCGTAATCAACAACGACTGCGCGCTTTCGTCATGCTCGGCTTGGCTCAACAGATCGAGCGCAATCCAGTCAGGGTCATTGTCTGCATCGGCAATCACCAGAATCTCAGACGGACCCGCGATCATATCAATGCCGACCTTGCCAAAGACACGGCGCTTTGCAGCGGCCACAAAAGCATTTCCCGGTCCGGTGATCTTATCAACCGGCGGCACCGTTTCAGTGCCGTAGGCAAGTGCTGCAATCGCTTGTGCCCCGCCCATACGGTAAATCTCATCCACACCAGCAATGCTCGCCGCCAACAAAACCAGCGGATTCACAACGCCATCAGGGGTCGGCACCGCAATCGCCAAACGCTCAACACCCGCAACCTTTGCCGGAACAGCATTCATCAACACAGACGACGGATAACTTGCCAAGCCACCCGGGACATAAAGGCCAGCCGCCGACACAGGGGTCCAACGCCAGCCCAGTTCGGCACCAGCCTCGTCTACCCAAGACGCATCTTCGGGCAGCTGACGGATGTGATAGGCACGAATACGATCCGCCGCCAACTCAAGCGCAGCGCGGTCTTCATCGGACACTTTCGCGCACTCGGCTTCTATCTCATCTTGCGAAAAGCGCAGGCCAGCAGCGGTCAATTCCAAACGGTCAAATTTCGCCGTCAGATCCAAAACTGCTTGATCACCACGGGCGCGCACATCTTCAATGATACCCGCAACGACAACATCCACATCAGGGCTGTCCTCGCGCTTGGCAGACAGTAACGCCGCGAACTGCGCCTCAAAATCCGGCTGTTCATATGACAAGAAAACAGGCATGAGACCCTCCAAGCACCGAAAACCCGCAATATAGCGCGCGCCCCTCAGCCTCAACTTCTTTGTTCAAAATAAATCCCCGCCGGAGGCATCCAAGGGCAAAAACTCAAGCCCCGTGGTCAGGGGCCTTCTTGGACGGGGCCAAATAGGGTCGGGTTACATCCTTTAACGACACATCCAAAGCCTCAACATCCAAGCGAATGGCGCCATCGCCCGCCAAGGTCAGCAAAACATGCCCCGCACCATCAGATGACGGCTCAAAACTCACGGCCATAACAGACAAGATCAAATCCTGATCCGCACGATCAATCCCAAGGCTCGACACCTTCAAAACACTGTCCACAACCAGCAAAGACTGCACACGCTCATACCGGCGATTTCGAGCCTCGGCGTTTGATTTGTCTTCCCAGCGAAAGCGGTTCAGCAACACAGCAAACCGACGCCGCGCAGCATCCCAACGCATTTCAGTGATCGGAAACACAGCGTCTTGGGCGAGCGAGGACACAACTTCCAAGTCCTCACCCGTCAAAGCACCAAGGTTCAGCGGGGCCTCGCGCCCGTCTTCAAAGGTGGCATCCGTGCTCACGATCCCTTAACCCGTTCAATCTTGGCACCCACCGCTTCAAGCTTGCGGACAACATGCTCATAGCCACGATCAAGATGATAAACGCGGTTCACAATCGTGTCGCCTTCTGCTGCCAACCCCGCAAGGATCAAGGACACAGAGGCCCGCAAATCGGTTGCCATGACAGGCGCACCGCGCAACTTATCAACGCCGGTCACAGTGGCTGTGCCGCCTTGGACATCAATTTTTGCGCCCATGCGGATCAGCTCTGGGGCATGCATAAAGCGGTTCTCGAAAATCTTTTCCTCCAGAACGCTGACACCCTCAGCCGTACACAGCAGCGCCATCATCTGGGCCTGCAAATCAGTAGGAAAGCCGGGAAAGGGTTCGGTCGTCACATCCACGGCTTTCACAGGGCCTGACCCGCGTTTGACCATCAATCCATTCGCAGTCTCGGACACTTCAATGCCCGTCGCCGTCAGCTTTTCGACAAAAGCCTCGACCAAATTCATCCGTCCGCCCAACAACTCAACTTCGCCGCCACAAATGGCAGGGGCAAGCATATAGGTGCCAAGCTCAATCCGGTCAGTCACGACGGGATGGGTGGCACCGTTCAAACGATCAACACCCTGAATGGTGATGGTCGAGGTGCCATCCCCCTCAATCTGCGCGCCCATCTTGCGCAAGCAATCCGCCAAATCCACGATCTCGGGCTCGCGGGCCGCGTTGTTGATAACAGACGTGCCCTTGGCCAAAGTGGCGGCCATAAGCGCGTTTTCAGTCGCCCCGACGGACGCGAAATCAAAATCAACGGTGCCGCCCTTGAGGCCCTTCGGCGCCTTGGCGTGCACATAACCGTCGCGCAGATCCAACTCGGCGCCCATGGCTTCAAGGGCTTTCAAATGCAAATCCACAGGCCGCGCACCAATCGCACAGCCACCGGGCAACGACACCACGGCCTCGCCGAAACGGGCCAACATAGGACCAAGCACCAATATAGAGGCGCGCATTTTGCGCACGATGTCATAGTGGGCGGTTTTGTTGTGAATATCGTGGCTCGACATGGCCAGAACCTGCCCGCCTTGCAGGCTGCTGACTTCAGCGCCAAGCGATTGCAACAGATCAGTCATCGTTTTGATGTCAGACAGACGCGGCGCGTTGGTCAGGGTCAACGGCTCATCCGACAAAAGGGTTGCAGGCATCAGCGTCAAACACGCGTTTTTTGCGCCCGCAATCGGAATTTGACCCTTCAAAGGGCCGTTTCCTGTCACAACAATTGAATCCATCTGCCTGCCTACTCTTCCGCGTTATCGGTCGTTTGACCTGTTTTATCTGCTCTCGCCCCATTTGCCCCGGCTTTTGCACGGGCTTGCGCCTTGCGTTTGGCCATATTCTCCTTAAGCGCCGCTTTCAAGCGATCGTCGCGGGTCGGGTCCGCCTTGGAATGGGGTCTGGGAGTCGTTTTTCCAGTCATACAACCGTGCATACAACAGGCCCCCAAAAGGGTCCAGTTAACGCTTGCGTGGAAGGAAATTTGGGGCTAATCACGCGCCCACGGTCGCCCTGATTTCAAGCGACCCAAAGGCTGTGGTAGCTCAGTGGTAGAGCGCGTCATTGGTAATGACGAGGTCGGGAGTTCAATCCTCCCTCACAGCACCATAACTTCCAATTCCCGAACGCAAAAC
>CAZWSE010000117.1:0-8884 GCA_964636575.1 uncultured Sulfitobacter sp.
ACGTCTTGC
This sequence comes from uncultured Sulfitobacter sp., assembly GCA_964636575.1. Taxonomy (GTDB): domain Bacteria; phylum Pseudomonadota; class Alphaproteobacteria; order Rhodobacterales; family Rhodobacteraceae; genus CAZWSE01. The sequence goes on from CAZWSE010000117.1 coordinate 10, forward strand.
GCGATGGATTTGACGATGAACACGTTGATCCCCACGGGCGGACTTATCATGCCCATTTCAAGCACGATGACCACGATGATGCCGAACCAGATCAGATCCCAATCTAGTGCAATCGCGATTGGGATGACCACTGGAATGGTCAGTACCAGCATCGCCATTGCCTCTAGGAACATCCCCAGAAACATGTAGATCGCAACGATGATCAGCAAGATCCCGAGGTCTCCGATCGGCAGCGAGGTCAGGATGGTTACAAGCTGTGCGGGCAGTTCTGTCAGGGACATGAACGGGATGAACACGAAGGCCCCGATGATGATCAGGAACACCGTTGCGGTTGCATTCATCGTCTCAAGGATCACCGCCTTGGACGCCTGCCAGTTCAGTGACCTGCGCCATGCCGCCACGAGAAAGGTGAAGAAGGCCCCGACCGATGAGGCCTCAACCGGTGTGAAGAACCCGGTGTACATCCCGCCGATAGTGGCCAGTACGACGGCGACAATCGGCAAGGCGCGCCACAATGATGCGATCTTTTCCTCGCGTGGGAACCGTTCCCCGCGCGGCCCTGCTTCGGGGTTGCGGATCACCACAAAGTAGATCGCGCCGATGAACAAAAGCGTCAGGATGATGCCGGGGAACACGCCTGCCATAAAGAGCCGTCCGATGGATTGTTCGGTCAGCACCGCATAGATGATCATCCCCCCCGATGGCGGGATCAAGAACCCGAGCGTGCCGCCCGCTGCGACCGATCCTGTGGCAAGGCTGTCTGCGTATTTGTATTTCTTCATCTCGGGCAGGGCGACCCGCCCCATCGTCACCGCCGATGCCAGTGACGACCCCGACAAAGCCGCGAACCCCGCACAAGCTGCAATCGTCGCCGATGCCAGCCCGCCGCGCAGATGGCCCATCCAGCGGTAGGCGGCCGAAAACAGATCGTTCGACATGCCCGACACCCCCGCAAGGTTGCCCATCAGAACGAACATGGGGATCACCAGCAGATTGTAGTTGGACGCGGCCTCAAAGGTTTCGCCTGCGATGTTGGAATAGGCGACTTTCCAACCCCGCGCCCAAGCCTGATCTTCGGCCATGCCGACGGCCATGAACTTGTTTGCATTCGCGATGATGGTGCCAACGAACCCGACCCCCAGCATCGACAGCGCAACCGGCATCCGCAGCGCCAGCAGAATGAACAGCGACAAAAGCCCGAGGATCCCAAGAAGTGTCATACTGATCATAGCGGGTCCGACCCTACATGCAGGCGGATGATCGTCCCTTTGGTCAGCAACTGCCAAATGTCGAGCGCCAGAACCACCACATAGATGGCCACTGAAATCGACAGAAGATAATAGAACGGTTCATAGGTGATGAGCAGCTGTTGGGTTGTTTCGCCAAACTTGCTGGCAGTGCCGCCTGCGTGCCATAGCCGCCACGACATGACGGCCAGCAGGCCCATCCCCATCAGCTTGACGACGATCATCGACCACTTGGCGAACCACGCAGACATCCGCGATTCCAGCACCTCAATTTCGATATGGGCACCGGACCGCGCCCCGAGCGGAATGGACAGCCCCACGATCACAACCAGCGCCAGGATCAACAGGTCTTCGGCACCTGTGATGGGGGCGTTCAGGGCTTTGCGCATGACCAGCACGTTCCAGACGGAAAAGCCGGTCATGAAGATCAGCGTCAGCCCGCCTGCGACCAAAGCAATCCATGTCAACGCATGGTCAAGGAGAGCGATCAACCCCGGTTTGTTCTGTGCCTTTGTCGCGTCGCTCATGGTATATGTCGCACCCCTTAGACCTTTGCGAAGTCGGGGCACCATTTCAGCACGCCCTGTTGATAGCTTTCTCTTTCGCCGAACGAGGCGGCCCAACGGTTGATGTTGGGGAATTTGTCAAAGGGGTAGCCGCAGCCGAGCAGCACAAAGTGCAGCGGGATCCACGAGATATCGGCCAGCGTAAACTGATCGCCCATGATCCATGTGCGGCCTTCGAGCGTCATTTCAAGCTTGGCAAAACACGCCCCCAGAATGGCGGTCGCCTTATCCAGATCGCTTGTCGAAAACGATTTGTCGCCAGCGTGTTTGGCGTGGAAATTCTTGAGCTCTTCGTTCTTTTGAAGGGCGTCGTATTTGGCCTGTTCTTCGGCTGTCTTTTTCAGCTTGGGCGCGATTTTGGTCGCATAGACGTATGGCTTGCAGGCAGGCACGTGGATGGCCGCAGCAAGGTGCAACCATTCCATCATTTCGTCATTGTCAGCGGCCCGCAAAGAGGGGGTCGCGTAGGTTTCATCAAGGTAGTCGATGATGTCGTTGGATTCGATGTGAACCACGCCATTGTCCACCAGCGTCGGCACAAGCCCGTTTGGATTGATCCCGAAATAGTCGTCGGTGATGTTCTCTTTCTTCTTGAGATCAAGGTGGTGGCTTTCCCATTCGAGCCCCTTTTCGATCAAGGTCATCCGGACCCGCATCGAACAGTTCGAAATGCCGCCATGATAGAGATGCAGCCCTTCCAAGCTTTCGACGGATTTATTGGTTGGGACGATAACGGCCATGGGCTGTCTCCTGCTATGACGTGGTTTTGTGTGGCCCCCGACGTCGTGCAGGGGGCCAGCATATGCGTCTGGTTTAAGGGTTCAGAGCCTTGTAGATGTCGCGCACGTTTGAGATGCCGCGGCCTTCGTAATCGGTGAAGATCGCCTCTAACCCCGTTGCTACAGCGGCGTCCATCTTGGCCCGTTCTTCGTCTGACACAACGACCCAAGTGTAGCCCTTGTCGGTCGTATCCGCGATGATCTGTTTGGACCGCTCATCCGCGTCATCAAACGATTTGGCAAGTTGCAGTGACATCGGCAACCCTGCGACTTCGTCAATGATCGCGCGGTGTTCGTCTGAAAGCCCCATGTAGCGTTCTTTGTTCATAACCGCATAGGTCACCGCAAAGGTCGCTGGTACGTTTTCAACGATATAGCTGGACACATCCCAGAAGTTCCAAGGCTGTGTGATGTTGTTGTAGGATGCGGTTGTCGCATCAATCGTGCCGGTCGAAAGACCAGTGTACATTTCAGTCACCGGCATCTGCACGGGCACCGCGCCCAAGGCTTCGATGATGGGTGTGGTCATGGCCGCAAAGGGAACGATCTTGGCGCCCTTCATGCCTTCCATCGTTGACACATCGCGGGTGGCTGCAAAGAGGTTGCCTGCAACGGTTCCCACAGCCAGCACTTTGACGTCGCCGTATTCATCGGCCAGATGCTCTTCATAGACGTTCCAGATGGCTTTGGTGGATTCATTCGCGTTTTCCGCCGAGCCGGGCAAGATCGCCAACATCGTTTTCGGGAACAACGCGGGGGTATAGCCGGACACACCGAATGTAATATCAGCCACGCCTTCAACGGCGCGTTTGTACTGCTGGACAGGACCAGCGCCAAGCTGGCCGGCGGGGTAAAGCTTCATCGTCAAAGACCCGCCAGAGCGTTCTTCGATTTCTTTCGCGAACCATGTGAACATGCCGGTATTGGTGTGGTGCTGCGGCGGCAGGAATGTCGCGACGCTAAGCTCTTCGCTGGTTGCGGTTTGGGCGCTGACCCCGAGTGCGGCTGAAAACGCCAAGGCAAGGCTGAAACGTGAAATGTTCATGATATTCCTCCCAGAATGATGGGTGATGCCCGCATTGGGATCCTAAAGACGACCTAGAATCGTAATGCTGCGGAAAATCCCCCTCCATGTCGAAATTCTGCACCTTTTGGGATCCCATTTCAAGATAAAACTCCGAATTGAGCGGGTTGATTGGCGTTTTGGCTTGACTTTGGGATCCTGCATGAGGCCATTTGAGGACGGGGGCCGTCTGTCAATTTGCGCTTTGAATGGCTCAATCCGCCCCTCGATGTGACGCCGCCTTTGCAAGACCGAAACACAAAAGGACACTTGATTATGCACCCCGAACTGGAAGCCCATCCGGCATATTTTCAAAAAGAGATCGTGCAACTGGCGGACAACGTCTATCAGGCCTTTGGCTTTGCTGCGTCCAATGTCTATATGATCATCGGGGATGACGGGGTGATCATCGTTGATACCTCTGAAACGACGGCTGCCGCTGAGAACATTCTGGCCGCGTTTCGCAAGATCACTGACCTGCCCATAAAGACGATCATCCTGACCCATTCGCACCGCGATCATGTGTCGGGGGCGTCTGTTTTTGCGGAAGGCGGGTCGCCCGAGATTTTAGCAAGCACGCGGTTCTCGGACGATTCACTTTTTGTGGCCTCTGCCCATCCGCAGCCCGTGAAGGCAATGCAGGTCCGCACGAAGCGCCAGTTTGGCATTGGTCTGTCCTACCCCGATGAAATTGTCGGAATTGGTGTCGGCCCCGGTGATCGCCCCTTGAAAGGTATGGGGGCAGGGGCCTTGCCGCCGACCCGCCGCATTGGGGATGAAGGCGAAAACCTGACCCTGCATGGTGTCGATCTGCAACTGGTCCGCGCCCCCGGTGAGACCCCCGATCATATCGTGGTGTGGTATCCCGAAAAGAAGGTGTTGATCAGCGGTGACAATTTCTATCGGTCTTTCCCGAACCTTTATGCGATCCGCGGCACGGCTTACCGCGATTTCGACACTTGGGCGGATACGATGGACCTGCTGATGGGCTTTGCCCCCAACGTGCTTGCCCCCGGTCATACCAAGGCGCTGTTCGGTGCTGATACAATCAAGGACGCTTTGACGGACTACCGTGATGCGATCCGCCATGTCATTGATGAAACCCGAAACGGCATGGACGCAGGACTGACCATTGATGAGCTGGCCCACAGTGTGAAACTGCCGCCCGCGCTGGCGGACAAGCCACATCTGCGCGAATACTATGGCCGCGTTGATTTCGCGGTGCGGGCCTATTTCGTTGGAACGATGGGGTGGTTTGATGGCAATCCGACTTCGCTTTCACCCCTGTCGCCCAAGGATGAGGCGGATCGTTTTATAGACATGGCGGGTGGGCCTGAGGCTGTTCTGGCCTCTATTGAGCAGGCGCGCGCGAAGGGTGATCTGCAATGGGCGCTTCAGCTTGTGGACCGGCTTATCAATGCAGGCCATGACGTGAAAGCGGCGGGCCAGATGAAGGCCGCGATTTTGGAAGAGCACGCGGTCGCGCAGATCAACTGCCCGACCCGACACTACTATCTGCAATGCGCGAAGGAACTGAAAGCCGAAGGTTAGGGCGTTGTTTGCGCGATCCGTTTGCGCTGTGCATCGCGTACCAGTGCTGTCAGCCTGTAAAACCCGTGCGCCATTTTGGTGTAGGGTGTCAGCAGGAAAAAGCTAAGCACCGCCCCAAGATGAAGGGCCAGAAGTGTTGGCATCAGTGCCGTTGATCCCAGCGCATAAAGCGCAAGCCCGCTGAAGGCGACAAAGCCCAACAGCACGATAAACGCGACCTCTCCACCCCAAGCCGAGACCGCGCCCAGCGTCGGGTCCGCACGTCGTTTTAGCACCAGCAACCAGCCCGCCCCGAAGGTCAGCATAATGCCCCCCGGAACGCCCAAAAGCTTGGGCAGGGACCAGAACGCATAGGGCGCTTGCAGGTCAAAGGCGTAGTGCAGGATTGTGCCTGTGCTCGTGCTCGCGAAACACAGCAAGAACCCGTAAAGCACCAGTTGATGCGCCATCCGCCGTGCGTGGGTAAAGCGGTCTTCGTCCTCAAAATTGCATCCGTCGCCGTGGCCGCCCGCAAGATTGCGCATGTTTGCCGCTGCCCCGAAGGCTTGCCAGATGTCATCTAAGGCTACCCGCGTGCCATCCGTTGCGGCCCAATACCGGCGCAGGCTGATCCCGATGCTCACCAAGGGCAACAAGAACGCAGGCGCGAAGATCGCCACCATCAGATTGTGGGACATGACCGCATAAAACCCTTCGCCGCCCGCTTGCCCCATCCAGCGCGCCACAGCGAACAACACAGCAAAGCCCACAATTGTTGCCACTGCGATCAACATTCCGTTCTTTTGAAACTGGCGGCCCAAAGCTTGAGGGTAGGCGAAGTCTTCCCAGCTGTCTTGGCGGACTTCGGCCAATGCTTGCGGCAGGTTGAGATCAAATTCATGGGGGGCCGTGTACTGGCAGGCGTAGTAGCAGCCGCGACAGTTGTGACAGAGATTGGCAAGCTGGGTGATGTCCCCGTCCGAGAACGCGCGGTTGGCGTGTAACGATGGAAAGACCGAACAATAGCCTTCGCAGTAGCGACAGGCGTTGCAGATTTCGGCTTGGCGGCGGGCTTCTTGAATAAGATCAGTTTGCATAGTTAGCGGCCTCCCGTCCGGCGATGCGACCAAAAACGGTGCCGATTGTCATCCCGAACCCTGCCAAATAGCCTTGGCCAAGGATTGATCCTGCCATCGTCTCACCTGCGGCCCAAAGGTTGGTCACGGGGCGGTTGCCGATGCTGCACTGTGCGTTCGCGTCCACCTTGAGACCCAGATAGGTAAAGGTCACACCCGTGCGCAGCGAATACCCGTAGAAGGGGGCCTGCGTAATGGGCCGCGCCCAGTTGGTTTTGGGCGGGTTAAGTCCGGTGGTTGAGACCCCGTCAAGCTCTGTCGGGTGGAAGTTCGATGTATCCCCGCAGCTAGCGTTAAATTCAGCGACGGTCTTGGTCAGCTTGTCTGCAGGCAGGTCCATTTTGGCGGCCAGTTCTTCCAAACTGTCTGCTTTGATCGGCGGGAAAACAGAGGGCATGAACAGGTTCAGCGATTTTGCATCAATGATGACATAGCCCACTTGATCTGGTTGTGCGGCCACCAGCCGTCCCCAAATCGCATAACGCTTGGGCCAGACGTCTTCACCTTCGTCGTAGAACCGCTCCGCATCTTTGTTGACGACGATAGAGAACGGTACACAGTCAAGCCGCGTGACGATCCCGCCGTCAAACTTGGGCGCGCGTCCGTCGATGGCGACCGCGTGACATTGGGTCGGGTCGCCCACCTGTTCGATCCCTTGATCCAAGAGATCGGCCAGAACAACGCCGCGATTGTAGGGCGTGCCACGGATCAGAAAATTCTTCGCCGCTGGCCCCCAAGCACGGGTCAGCCAATCGGTGTCGGCCTGAAACCCGCCAGAGGCCACGATGACCGCTTTGGGCGCGATACGATGGGTTTCGCCAGCATAAGTGTATTCAAGCGATGTGATCTGATCGTCCTCGACCTCAAGATGGGTCACAGGCGCCTCATAAAGCACATCAATGCCAAGCTTTTCGGCGGTCCGGTAGTAGGCGTTCACAAGGCTTTTGCCGCCACCGCGAAAGAAGGCGTTGGTGCGCGCCAAAGACAGGGTGCCCGAAAGCGAAGGCTGAAACCGGACGCCGCGTTCTTCCATCCACGGCAGACATTCCTCAGATGATTGAATGGCCAGTTTTGCCAGGCTTTGATCGGTTTTGCCGTCTGTGACTTTGAGCAAGTCGGCAAGGTATTCTTCTTCGGAATAGCTTTCGATCAGGGGGCCGAGGGGGCCGCGATGCATGCACCGAAAGTTACGTGTGTGGCGTGAATTGCCGCCGCGATAGGCTTTGGGGGCGGCCTCCAAGATCAACACTTTCGCGCCCGACTCGGCAGCGGTCATGGCGGCGCAAAGGGCTGCATTTCCGCCTCCGATGACAGCGATGTCGTATGCGGTTTGCATGGGTGTCCTTATCTTTGCGCCTAGGTGTCAGCGGACCGTAGGAATGACTAGTACTAAAGCACACCGGCCTGCAACAGTGCTGTGATTTCAGGCCCATCCGGCGCGTACCAGCGGCACCGGAACAGCCAGTTGATCTGCCCGAATTGCTGGGTGTCGACGAAATGCGGGCTGACAAATTCGCGCACGATGTCACACTCAGGCGTGACCTCAAACAAGCAGCCCTTGTTGCCTTCGCAGATCAATGTGTTGCCAGAGGGCAGGCGCTGCGCCCCGCCCATATGGGGCGAAAAGAACGATGTGAAATCGTCTTTGGCTTGGTATTCCCAGACGATCTCTTTGGTTTTCGGGTCAATCTCCATCACTTTCGAATGGTGCAGATCGCTCGCGTAGACTCCATTGGCGAAGATCAGAATGTTCCCGTTGTCGAGCCGTTGCGCATCGTGTTGCCCGCCCATCAAATCGTTCTGATATTCCCACGTGATCTGGTTGGTTGCCGGATCAATGATGAACAGCAGATTGAGGTTCTTGGAGCTGATAAGGTAGGTGCCATCGGGCAGGGGGTCTACCGTGTTGGTGTGCCCATAGCTCCACCGGTTTGCATTTGGGTAAAGCGGGTATTTGTCCGGACCCAGTTCCAAAAAGTGCCATTCCCATGTCGTTTGTCCGCTGTCGTCGACCTGTCGGATAACCTCGCCGTAGGGGCCGCCTTCGGAATGCGAATTGGGCCGCCCGCCTTTGATGGATGCCTTTTCCGCGTCGCTCAGTTCAGTGAAGGCGGCATAGATCGCGCCATTGGCTAAGCGTCGCGCGTCGTGATGTTGGTAGGGATCATCGTGCCGCCACAACAAGGACCCGTCGGGCGCATATTCAGACATGCGACCACTGACCGTCAGAGCAACCCCTTTGGGATTTTCGCAGCGCTCATTCCGAAACAGCGACCCGTTCGGCATAAGGTAGGACCAGTTGGTCATCCCCTTATCGGTCGCCCATTGATGCGCCACCGCGCCATCCGGATCGAGCAGAAAGACATCGCCGCTTTCGACGGGACAAATCAAAAGATACCCCGGCGTTGAGCGTTGCGGGTCGTTGTACTGTAGACCGGTGTGGCGAAGTCTCATGGCGTTTCCTTGGGTTTGACCAAGTCATGCCGGAAGCTGTGCGGCAAAGCAATGCTATGGGCTTGGTGTTTGAAAATTTAGCATAACTCTCATTATAAGT
>CAZWSE010000118.1:0-8799 GCA_964636575.1 uncultured Sulfitobacter sp.
TCAGGGCCCGTTTTCGTACAAACCATGTACAGGAAGACCCTGTACAAACACCCAAACAACAGAAATCAAAGAAGGAATAGCGCTATGAACGGTTCCCTCCTAAGGGGCAGGTTGCAGGTTCGAATCCTGCCGGGGTCGCCAGCACTTTTTCAAGCATTTGATTCTCCTGTCTTTTTTCGTTGAGTTGGAACTTTGGTCGCGGAAGTTGGAACTTTTTGTTCCGTTTCCGTGCCGCTGAGCACCTTTCTTTTGTTAAGGCCGCGAATGTAGCGTTCGATTTCAGAGAGGCTTTCATGGCCAGTCCACGCGCCGATCTGAACAGATGTTCCACCGGCTTCTGCCAGTGCAATTGATCTACTTTTCCTAAGACCATGGGCCGTCCGGCCCTGAATTCCAGCGGCTCGTGCTTTGGCCGCGAACCACTGTCCAGCGGCCTTCACACTTCGGGAAGTGCCAAAGGCTGTAGTAATCCATGTGATGTGTTTGTCTGACCGTGCATCCAATGCGGCCCCAAGAAATTCTAGGTCGTCCTGCATGCCAGAGGCGAAGTCCGGCAACGCTCGGTTGAACGGAATTGAAACTTCGCCGCCGGTCTTCTGCTGATTGAATACGATCCAACCTTCTTGATCGATGTTACCTTGCCCAAGTCGGAAAGCATCAGAAATTCGAGCCCCCGTGAAGTATATGATTTCAAATGCAAGGCGCTCTGCAGTGCCGATTTGCCAATAAGAGCGGAATGCCTTGATCTCGTTATTTGTCCAAGGTGGACGTCCCTTCGACTTGGGTACTGGTGACTTCTTGACCTCTTCCGCTGGGTCATCAATCTTGTGGGTGTCGGCAAGCCATTTACCGAAGCCGCGCCAGACCTTCAGTCGATTGTTTCGGGCATGGCCAGAAAATTTCCGTAGCGCTGCTTCAACGTGCTTTGATTTTAGATCTCGAACGAAACCTGTGCCGTGGTTTCGACGGATTTCGTCCAACAATCCACGCCGGGAAGATCGCGTTCCCGGTGCAAGATCCTGAAAATACTCAGACTTCAAATATCGTGGCACAGCCAAAGCAATACTCCCAGGCCGAGGCTGAGGTTTGCTAGTTGCTTCGTGGCCCGAAGCGGCAGCATATGCGTCAAGGAATCCTTGGTGCTCAAGGGGAAGGTCGGGCATTGGAATGCCTTTTTTGCCCTTTGGTCGGTAGTAGTAGCGTACATTTCCACTTGGAAACCGGCCTGACGCACTAAGATGTTTCAATTTTACGTACAACCAAATGCCTCATCGCAGCTGTTAATTGGGTTCCAGTCTGAGCCTGAGACAGTTGGTAACTCGGCCAGAGCACTATCAAGTTCCCAGCGAAGCCAGATAGCTACGCCATCGGCATCGCGCCCAGGTGGATAAGTGCCATTCTTCACAAGCTTGTCGAAATGACCAGCAGAATGACCGCAATACCGCGCAGCATCGGCACGGCGCAATGCGGCGCCCCAATCCATGTTTATGCGCGCATGCTTCATTCTTTAGCCTTCTTCACCAATTGTCTTGGGCCGGATTGCTGGTCCTTCTTTCTGATCGTTTTCAGGCGTACCTGGCTCGGTAAGTGCTTCGATATGTGACGGTAAAAGCAGCATCAAATGCCCAAGCTGGCGGTAATTCCCGGTGGCACGTGCCTTGGAGCGAATAAGGCGAGGCGACACATGAACTCCGTGCCCTGCCAGCTGTTGGCTCCACTCCTCGGGCGTTTGGCCTAGGCTAAGCAATTCGGACACTGATTTTCTCCATTCCTTGCAACTTTTTACAATTATGCGCGGATCACCTTTACAAACAAGTTGAATCTGATCAGTGTCTAAAAACCGGAACTATAGGGCCGATTTTAACTATGACCTTCAAACTTCAGCCCGATGATCGGTCGCCAGAGCAGCAGCACGCAGACGAACAAGCCGAGATGCAAGCTATGATCGATGAGCAAACGCTCGCTGAGGCTCTGAGCGTACGGGTTCATGAGAATCTCGAGGCGTTCCGAAAGAAGCGAAAATACAAGAAGGCTGACATGGCTGAGATGATGGGCGTATCAACGCGCAGTTACTACATGTACGAAACTGGCAAGCGCCCAATCCCATCAAGTGCTCTGGTCCAACTTGAAGCATTCACGGGCGCAGACCTGAACGAAGTTCTTCTGGGTGGTTCGAAAGCCCCGAAGCATGATGAAATCAAGTTCGTCGTGGATGAGGCGATAAAAGCGCTTTGTTTTCTGGGCTACAATTACAAAGACATGCCGATGACAACTAAGCGGGAGGTCATCGACAAGATGTTCATGTGGCAACGCAAAGGAGAAAGAGCGCGGCCAGATGATATTGTCGAAGCTATTAAATCCGTGACCCGGTATAAGTATCATCAAGAAGATCTGCCTGCGCCTCCATTTTGGGAAGACTATGGTGCAGATCAGGATGCCTACGAACGTGATATGGCCGCTTGGGAAAAGATGATTGCCGAGGATTGCCCTCCTAACGGCGATTATGGCGAAACAGACGGCGAATGAATTCAGTTGAGATCAAGCAGGCGGTTGCTGTGCTAGCAGACGCGGAGATTAAGTTATGAGCGAAGACGTGAGCGACATCTTCGAATACGGCAGCCGATGGATTCGTGCCGATTTTCATTTGCATACGCGGGCAGACAAAGAGTTCAAGAATGACGGAGGAGACGATCGTTTCGTTACCGACTATGTAGAAGGTCTAAAGGCTGCGAACATCGGTCTCGGCGTGATTACCAATCACAACAAGTTTGATGTTGGCGAGTTCAAAGCGTTGCGTCGGAAGGCGCGCAAGGCGGGTATTGGCTTGCTTCCGGGGGTAGAGCTATCAGTAAATGACGGCTCCAACGGCGTGCACACACTTGTTGTTTTTTCCGACGAGTGGCTGGCAGATGGCCATGACTACATCAACCAGTTTCTCGCTGTTGCTTTTGCGGGAAAGGTGGCCGCGCGGTATGAGCAGGAGAACGGTCGTAGCAATGATGATCTTCTTGCGACACTGAAGAAGCTCGAAGCCTACGGGCGTGATTTTTTTATCATCTTTGCCCACGTAGAGGCCAATAGCGGGCTGTGGAAGGAGATCAGTGGCGGTCGCATGAGTGAGCTGGCAGCCCAACCGCTCATTCAAAAATACGCCCTCGGTTTTCAAAAAGTCCGAACTCACGACAAGGCTGACGCTGTCTGTCGGACTAAGGTTCAAGGTTGGTGGGGCAATCAGTACCCTGCTGAAGTTGAGGGGTCTGACCCCAAGGTGGTCGAGGAAATTGGGAAGGGACAGAAGAGCTATATCAAAGTTGGTGATCTAGGGTTTGATGCCGTCAAGTTTGCTCTTACTGATCATAGCTTCAGGGTTGCCCGTGAAGCGCCTGCAGTCGAACACTCCCATATTGACGCTATTCGGTTTGAAGGTGGGCTGCTGGATGGCAAGCGAGTGACATTTTCTCCGCACCTTAACTGCTTGATCGGCATACAAGGAAGTGGAAAATCCTCGATCCTAGAGAGTTTGCGCTATGCCCTCGACGTACCTTTCGGCGATAAAGCGCAAGATCAGGATTACAAGAAGGGCCTTTTGCCTTTCGTCTTGAAGAGTGGTGGCAAGATCGTTGTTGAGGCCACCGACCGCCATGGTACGCGCTTCGAGATTAGACGCCTTTTCGGTCACGCGCATGAAGTTTACGTTGACGGTATGCTTCGGCCTGGCGTGTCTATCCGTGAGACTATCATCGCTAAGCCTCTTTACTTTGGACAGAAAGACCTTTCTGCCGCCGGGAAAGGTTTTGGACACGATCTTGTCGAGAAGCTGATGGGTGACAGTTTAAAGGACGTTCGGCAAAAGATTGGGGAGCGTGTCGGTCTGCTTGAGCAGGCCATCGACGCTCTGAAGTCGGTGCATAGCGATGTAGAAGACAAGGAAGCACTGGAAGAGGAACTCAAGGATGTCGAGTTTCGCCTTGATCAATTCGACAAACATGGCGTCAAAGAAAAGCTGGATAAGCAAATTGCCTTCAGTAGTGATTTAAGCTTTTGCGAGAGCGTGGACGAAATTGCCACCCGATGGCATGAATCGTTGGATGGGACGGTCACTGAAGGCGAAGAGGAACTAGCCTCGATCGAAGAGCAGAAATCAGATTACAATGCAGAATTTTTTGAGCGGTATGCTAAGAAGATCGCGGCGCTGAAAAAGAGCGTTGGCGATGCACGTGCGATCGTAGTTACCACAGAGAGCGCTACCGCCGAGCTTGTGGAGCTCCGAGAAGAATTGTCGGGTGTGAAAAACGGTCTCAAGGACGAATTTGCCGAAGTTGAACGTGAGTTGGTTCAGGCCCTTGAAGAGCAGGGTGTAACGTCAATCGAGCCTGATGCCTATATCAAGCTGACAGATCGAAAGAGCGAGCTTGACGCTAAAATCTTTGACCTTGAGAAAAAGACGGCGAAAGCTCGCACTCGGCATGATGAGGTGCTTACGACACTCGCTTCGCTGAACGATGCATGGCACGAAGAATATACGCTGATCTCGAAAGCCTTAGCGACCATCAATGACTCACAGGGCTCCCTAAAAGTCGAAGGCGTCTTTAAGGGTAATAAGGCTGCGTACAAGTCTCACTTTGACAGCTTGTTCAAGGGGAGCGGTCAGCGCAAGGAAACTTATGATTCAATTGCGAAGGAGTACCCTGACTTTGGAGAGGTCTTTAAAGACCTAGAGGACGCATCCAAGCACGCAAAGGGTAAGGCGGCGGCATTCCAGGAACTTTTCTTGCGCAGCATCAAGGAGCTTCTGACTTTCCAAATTCCGAACAGCTATGATGTGACATATCATGGTAGACCTTTGCGCTTGCATTCACTTGGTCAGCGTGCCTCTGCGATGATGCTCTTCCTTTTGAGTCAGAAAGGAAACGATTTGTTGCTCATCGACCAGCCCGAAGACGACCTGGATAGCCAAACGGTTTATGAGGAAGTCGTCAAAATTGTCAGAGCCATTAAGCCGAACCGGCAGTTCATTTTTGCAACCCACAATGCCAATTTTCCGGTACTCGGCGATGCGGAAACCATTACAACCTGTAGCGCTTCAGATGAAGAAATAGCGGTCGCTGTGGGAAACATCGATGACAGGGCCTGTCAGGAGAAGGTGATCAAGATCATGGAAGGTGGTCCCGAGGCGTTCGAACGTCGCAAGACGATCTACCAGATCTGGAAACCATCGGCCGATTGAGCTGTGAGGATGCGTGCATAAATCAAGATTTATGCACGCATAATGGCCTTCAACGATATCAACCGCTTGAAGCGTGCAAATGTCACGTGCATAATTCCTGTATGAAAATGATTGGCTATGCGCGAGTTTCCACTACCGGCCAGACCTTGGATACGCAGCTCGAACAGCTTGCGGAAACTGGCTGCAACAACATCTTTCAGGAAACGGCAAGCGGGGCGAGTTGCAATCGTCCGGAACTGAAAAATGCCCTGGCGGCTCTTTCGGAAGGGAATGTTTTGATCGTGACTCGGCTTGATCGTTTGGCGAGATCAACGCGCGATCTACTGGATATCGTCCACGCTATCGAAAACCGGGGCGCGAAGTTGAAGGCGCTTGCTGATCCGTGGGCAGACACCACGACACCCACTGGAAAACTAATCCTGACTGTCTTAGGAGGTCTGGCAGAATTTGAGCGATCCTTGATCGCCGAGCGTACTGCCGAAGGGCGGGCACGTGCTAAGCGTGATGGAAAGCGATTGGGACGGCCTCCTAAGCTGTCTCGGCATCAACGAAAAGCAGTGTTTGCTATGCGGCGAGAGGGCCAAGACAATGCCGAAATTGCTCGGACGCTTGGAGTATCTAGGTCAACGATTTCCCGCGTCGTTAGCATCTAGGATGGGGCCGACGAACAAATCATCTGAGAATATATCTCTTCAGTCGCCCAAAGTTATCAAATTGAATTGCCAGCTCATACCTTCAGCACGAAGGCGGCGTCAAATCCCGCTCTTTCGCCCGGATACCCACGCTGGTTCGTGATGAACCGAATCTCCCCATGCTTGCCTTCACCTCTCCAGTTATCGCCCTCGTGGCTGTGACCCCAGACCCAAGTGTGGATGTCCAAGCCTCGGATATCATCCCAAAGGTCGCAGGCGAAACCGTTGTTCATCGCACGCTTGTCCTCCCCGCCAATTGTACGCCACGGGGCGATCAGTTCGCGCACTGGTAGATGGTGGCTCATGACAACGGTGGGGCCGTTGTATGGCTTGCTGAGCGCGTCGAAGATCGCAGCCTTGTCATGTGCATGGCGCTCCAACATATCGTCGATGGTGAAGCAGATTTTCGGTGCCATGCGGATAGCGCGGTAGTCTTGCATGTAGGCGGACACCATCATCCGGGCCAGATATTCGTATGGCGGATAAAGCGCTAAATCAGTCCAAAGGGTCGCGCCGATAATGCGCACGCCTGCTATCTCCGTCGCTGCGCCATGGAGCACACGGATATCGAGACCTTCACTGTGGAGCGCCTCAAGTTGGCGGTTTTCGTCGGCAAGCAGTTCGGACCAAATTGAACCATAGAGTTCGTGATTGCCCCATATCACAACGACCGGGCAGCCATACTTGCGCGCCGCTGCCGCCGGGATTTCGAGGTGAAGACCCATGGTATGAGTGTCGCCAGCGATCAGCACCCCGTCCACTGGCGCGGATAGGTCGGGCAGATCGAAGCCGCCCCAGAATTCGTCGTGCAGGTCACTCCAGACCAGAAAACGTGCCATCGGTCTTACTTTCTCATGATCTCAGGGAAACGACCGGGGTCGATCCACTGTTTTCCGTCTTTGGGTGCGCCCCAAGGGTTACCATATGCCTTCTCCGCAGGCGGTTCTTCAGTGGTGAGATTGCGCGCGTTGAGAGCACGTCGCGCCTGTCTGTGCGCTGCTTTCTTGAACGGCTTGTCGCTGTTTTTCGTTGTCATCCCACAAATGGGTGTTTTGCGGTAAGATCGGGACATCTTAAATCTCCTTCGCGTTATGTTCGACGTCTTGCCAATGCTTGTTCACGGGCAGCGACTTGGCGCGACGAGCGATGTCCTCGAAACGGATCGGCATGAAGTCCCAGACATCCACACCGGCGTTGACGCTGTTACGCGAACCCTTCCAGTTGTTGTGGACGTGACCGAAGATCTGGAGTGCATTGCGACGTGCGTGGTTCCAGGTGATCATGGGATAGTGGCACAAGGTGTGCGCTTGCTTTTGCGGGCCGTCCCGGACCTCGGCCAGATTTGTCACACTGGTCCATGGTAGGGCCTGCGTCGGCTCCAGATCGTGGTTGCCGACAATGAGGTGCTTTTCAGCACCGGGCAGCTTGTCGAAGAGCTTGCGTAGCCAGTCTGTGTCCTTAGCTTTTGGACCATGGGCAAAGTCGCCAATGATCCAGAGGGCATCTTTAGGTCCAACCATAGCCCAAAGGTTATGCATCAGCACGGCATCCATGTGGTTGGCAGATCGAAAAGGGCGGTCACAGAACTTGATGACGTTCTCATGCCCGAAATGCGGGTCGGCTGTGTACCAGTTGGTCATAGGTCTTCTCCGTCGTGCGATTGTGGCGCGGACGGCGACGATGGGTTGCGGAGATGATGATCATCGTAAGCGAACAGCGCGAAGCCGCCCGCTTTATGTGCGAGCGCTAGGGTTGGGTGATATGTTTGCGCGATATGATCATTGGGTCCTCATAGCTGGTCAAAAGGCGTCTGGCTATAAGCAATCCAAACTCCATGATCTATGTCCCGGTCGTGTCATTTGGAGTGAAGCTCAGAATTCCATAAGTGTCGTTGGGATCAGCGCCAACTTCGCTGTAAAAAAGGTTACATACTGTGCCAATCACAGCATTCAGCTTTAGTCCTTTGTGGTGCAACCATTTTTGTCCGTTTTCGCTATGTACGACGAGATCATAGCCAGCAAACGGGCTCACAGAAACTTGGAAATTGTGTCCCCCGACCAACTCAACGAATTTGCGTGAGGACAACGCGGTTTGATCTTTAGGTTCGGGCTCCAAAGCGTACTGCGGCATGCGTTCACACAATAATATCAACGCCATGTCCAACTTGTCGGCATCATACTGCAGCTCAGACAAATTGGTTCGCGGTTCCTTTCCGAGCAGGCAGTGCTGACGCTCATCAAACATTTCAAGAATAGGGTTCAAGGCGTCTTCTATCCTGCTTCGCAAATGCCAAATGTTATCATTCATGTCGTTCTCCTGTGCGTTACCTGTTCTTCATCAAGACTCGGGCCGGTTGGTTTCCACGCAACTTGTTTGACGCCGGTACTATTACCCTGATCAAAGCGTCGCATATCGATTGCTCAAATTATCTACTTTTAAGATAATCTACTTTTGAGATTACGAGAAGCGCCCAACACAGCAATTTGGGCAGCCAGTGACAAAATCTCTACGATCAGAAGGCCATATCGCTCTCATCAACGGATTGATCGAGGCGCGGAAAGCCAAAGGTATAACTCAAGCAGAACTTGCGACACTGCTGAACTGCCACCAGTCGTTTGTGGCTCGGATTGAATCTGGGCAAAGGCGCATTGACGTTTCCGAACTTGTGATCTTGTCGCGAGCACTTGATGCTGACGCATCTGTTTTGTTGGCGAAGGTAGCTGGTGCTGTGCCACTTGGAGCCCGTATTTAGGATCAAGTAGCTGTCTTTGCCAAGGACGGCCCTAAACCGGACGTTGGTGCAAGATGCAGCTAATGTCTTTTGGGAGCCCGACTCGGCCATTATGATTTTGTGCTGCGTGCGCTCGCAGCGAGGAAAAT
>CAZWSE010000119.1:0-8680 GCA_964636575.1 uncultured Sulfitobacter sp.
CGGACTTTTCTGCCATTGCGGTCCGTGTGGCAAACGTCTGCTTCCAATCTCGACTGCTACTGAAAAGGAGTCTTACGGTCAAGGATTAGCCGCACAGCGTTTGAAGTGGCAACTGGAAAGAGCGCGGCTTTTTGATTCAGACTCACCCAATAAACGCAAGTTTCTCCGAATAGATCACTTTAAGGCTCCATTGGTTGCACAAAGTATTTTCAGTTTTATTGAATCGTGGCGCGACTTGTAGAACGCACAGAAGAATCATTCTCTCCCTCCATGGCCTCGCGCGCGAAATATCGACCTAGTTCTCAGCCTAAATCGGGTCGATCGGGGGAAGTCGGGGCTTTTCAGCTACTTTTAAAGGCAATTTTTCGTACCTGAAAATTTCTTGCGCGTTTATCAGAATTTGAGTATCAAGTACTGGAAACGTTTCCATTGGGAGGTGGAAGTTGAATCAAGCGGCCACGATCAAGGACGTCGCGCAACGAGCGGGATGCGGTGTTGCCACCGTTAGTCGGGTGTTGAACAACACGGGCCCCGCCAGCGCTAAGATGCGAGAGAAGGTTCTGGCTGCCGTCAAAGAGCTTGATTTTCACTTCAGCGAGGTTGGCCGGTCCTTGCAAAGCAGCACCACTCGCACGATTGGCTGTGTCGTCCCGTCCATCGAAAACCCTGTGTACGCGGATGCGGTGCAAGGCGCACAAGAAGTGTGTCTGGATGCGGGCTATCAAATGCTGCTGATCTGCACCAACTATAACGCGGCGATGGAAACACACGCTATTCGGACGTTGATTGCCAAGCAGGTCGACGGGATCATTTTGACAGTTGGCGATGTTCAAAACAGCGAAGGGCTGGAACTGATCCGGTCGCGGAGGCTGCCACATAGCTTGCTATATAACACCGCACCAGAAGGTCAGATCAGTTGGGCTGTGGATGATCATGCAGCCGCCGCCAAAGTGGCGGACATGTTTTTTGAGAACAACCATAAACATACAGGCTTTCTTGGTCTGGACTTCCTGAGTTCGGACCGCGCGCGTCAGCGTTTTGAAGGGTTTGCCGAGGGTTGTGCAAACAACAAGATGACTGCACCTGCGTTGTTAGAAGTGGGGGACGACGGGGACGATTTGACGCCGCAATTGGACGCGTTTTTGAAACAGCATCCAAACATTACGGGCATCTTTGCATCGAACGATTACCGCGCCCTTGCTGCTATTCGGAGCGCGCGTCAGCTGTCGATAGATGTGCCGCGTGATCTGTCGATTGTCGGCTTTGATGGCATCAAAGTGGGTCAAATGATCGACCCAACACTGGCGACGATTGAAACAGCGCCTCGCACGTTGGGCGCAGGCGCAAGTCAGACGATCCTGTCTATGATCAATGGGTCAACTCCGCCAGAATTACCCGGTAAAGAACAGACATTCAGTTTCCGCGCCGGAGGCAGTCTGATGCCTTTGGCTGCCGAAAGCAAAGACGACGGAAAGGTTGCAGCCTTCCCGTCGTCAAACGACCAAACCCACGAGATAGCTAAAACCCAACAGGAGAGATCAACATGAAATATAAACTTGGCGCAGCCCTGATGACAATGGCGTTTGCCGGACCGGCATTTGCTGAAGATGCCGTATGCTACAACTGCCCGCCACAATGGGCTGATTGGGCATCCATGCTTGAAGCTATCGACAAAGAAATCGACGTCCAGATGCCACATGACAACAAAAACTCTGGCCAAACTCTGAGCCAGCTGTTGGCGGAAAAGGACAACCCGATTGCTGATGTTGCTTATTACGGTGTGACGACTGGCATCAAAGCCGGAAACGAAGGCGTGGCGACGGCCTATAAGCCTGCCAAATTCGATGAAATCCCGGACGGTCTGAAGGATCCGGATGGCAAATGGTTTGCGATCCACTATGGCTCGCTCGGTTTCTTTGTGAATGTTGACGCGCTTGGTGGAGCAGAGGTGCCTCAGTGTTTCGCTGATCTGACAAAGCCCGAATATCGCGGCATGGTAGGCTACCTTGACCCGTCATCCGCCTTTGTAGGCTATGCAGGTGCGGTCGCTGTGAACATGGCGTTTGGTGGCGACCTGGATAACTTTGATCCGGCGATCAAATACTTCAATGAGCTGGGCGAGAACTCCCCTATCGTGCCAAAGCAAACTTCTTATGCGCGCGTGGTATCCGGCGAAATTCCGATCCTCTTTGATTACGATTTCAACGCCTATCGCGGCAAGTACGAGGAAGACGGAAACTTTGAATTTGTGATGCCCTGCGAAGGCTCAGTTCGAGTGCCTTATGTGATGAGCTTGGTCAACAACGGTCCAAATCCTGAGCTTGGCAAAAAGGTACTGGACTTCATCCTGTCTGACAAAGGGCAGGCAATCTGGACCAACGCCTATCTTCAACCTGCGCGCCCTGTCGAATTGCCGGCAGACGTAGCGGCAAAGTTCCTTCCTGCTAGCGACTATGAGCGTGCCGTAGCAGTGGATTACGCTGCGATGGAAAAAGCGCAAGCTGGCTTTGGCGAACGTTACTTGTCCGAAGTCAAATAACCACGGCCTCAAGACGGTGGGGTCGCGACTGTTCGCGGCCCCCAAGGAACCTTTATGACCAATCGCACTTTTGTCATGGCGTGTCTGACGCCACTGCTCCTCTTTTCTATCGCGTTTTTGGCGTTTCCGCTGATCCGGCTATTTATGGCATCCGGCGAGGGCGACGCCGGATGGGCAGTCTATCTCGATATTTTGCGCAAACCGCGTTACCTGAACACGCTGATTTTGACGGTGTTGGTATCACTGGCCACGACCTTTGCAGCCCTTGCCGTGTCCACAACCGCGGGAATGTTCCTTGTGCGCAACCGGTTTATGGGTCGTGGAACTGTACTGTCGGTGCTGACCTTGCCCTTGGCCTTTCCCGGTGTGGTCATCGGCTTTCTGATTATCTTGCTGGGTGGCCGTCAGGGCTTGGTCAACCAATTGACCCCTGGCCATGTGGTGTTTGCTTATTCCGCACTCGGCTTATTCCTTGGCTATCTCTATTTCTCGATCCCGCGCGTCTTGCTGACCGTTATGGCCGCGGCAGAAAAACTTGATCCCTCATTGGAGGAGGCGGCCCGCACGATGGGCGCATCCCCATATCGCGTCGTGTTAGATGTGATCATCCCCGGTCTCATGCCGTCACTGGTGGCGTCAGGCGCAATTGCTTTTGCAACCGCAATGGGCGCGTTTGGCACCGCCTTCACGCTGGCCACAGACATCGATGTGATCCCGATGGTGATCTATACCGAATTCACCCTGTCCGCAAACATCGCGATGGCCTCGGCACTGTCTATTGTTCTGGGCATTATCACTTGGATCTTATTGCTGATCGCGCGGTCCTTGTCCGGTTCAACTGTGGCCGGAGGAGGCTGACATGTTCAAATCCAGAGTGAAAATACTGCAGTTCGCCGTCACGCTGATGGCCTGCGCGTTTCTATTCGTCCCAATCGTTATGTCGGTTTTGGCTGGACTAACGGCGAACTACTTTAGGGGCATCTCGTCTGGTTTGACCCTGAAATGGGTGTTCGAGGTCTGGGAGCTATACGCAAGCAGCATCTTCCTTTCCTTGTGGCTGGCACTCGCCTGTTTGGTTTGCACCCTGATCATCGGACTGCCCGCGGCTTACGGTTTGGCCCGACATCCCGGTTGGTTGTCGCGGCTGCTGGAGGAATTCATTTCCCTACCTCTTGCGATCCCCGGTTTGGCTCTCGCCTTGGCGTTGCTGCAGCTTTACGGCTCGATGAAGGGCTTTCGCGCGTCTTGGACATTTATCCTAGTAGGGCACGTGCTTTACACTTTGCCGTTCATGGTGCGGTCCATTCTCGCTGTTCTGGCCTCAATGGACCTCAAAACGCTCGAAGAGGGAGCCGCCTCGCTTGGCGCATCCCCTTGGCAGAGGTTCCGCGACATTGTTGTGCCAAACGCTATGCCCGGCATTTTAGCGGGTTCGTTGACCGTGGTCACGCTGTCCATCGGCGAGTTCAACCTCACATGGATGTTGCACACCCCTTACCTCAAAACCTTGCCGGTTGGCCTTGCCGATAGTTACGCATCAATGCGGCTTGAGATTGCCTCGGCCTACACCCTCGTCTTCTTCATACTGATCGTTCCGCTCTTGATGGCCATGCAATGGGCCTCGGCGCGGGCACAAAGGATTACACAATGACCCTGCGATTGACCCACACCGCCAAGACTTATCCCGATGGCACCAAGGCCCTTTTGCCCACGGAACTGTCTGTCGGGACGGGCGAGATTGTCTCGTTGCTCGGGCCTTCAGGCTGCGGGAAAACCACCCTGCTCCGAATTATTGCGGGGTTAGAGACACCTGACGCGGGCAGCGACATCTGGTTTGATGATGACAACGTGACCGACCTGCCGGTCGAGCGTCGTCAAGTTGGCATGGTGTTCCAATCCTACGCATTGTTTCCGAACATGTCGGTCCGCGCCAACATCGGATACGGGCTGAAAATGCAAAAGCTGCCCAAATCAGAGATCGACGCCCGTGTTACCGAAGTCTTGGACATGTGCCAGCTACAACCCTTTGCCAGCCGCGCGATTACCGCGCTGTCGGGTGGGCAGCGCCAGCGCGTCGCTTTGGCGCGTGCGATTGCGCCACGCCCCAGATTACTGTTGCTGGACGAACCATTGTCGGCGCTTGACGCATCCTTGCGCGAATCCCTGCGGGATGAGCTGGCCGTGCTTTTACGTGAATTCGACATCACCGCGATTTTCGTGACCCACGACCAAGACGAAGCAATGGCGATTGCAGACCGTGTCGCTGTCATGTCACACGGTCGCGTCGTGCAAAGCGGCACGCCAGAGGAACTATATCGCAATCCAATGTCTGCCTTTGTAGCAGGCTTTGTCGGCAACGCGATGGCGCTGCACGGCAAGGCCGATGGCACCACCTTGCACTTGGATGGCGGCACGCAGACATTGCCTGCAAATGGTGAAGGTCAAACCGTATTCGTGCGCGCCGAAGATGTGCGCATCGGTGACGATGGCCCCCTGCAAGGGAAGGTCGAGACCGTCACTTTTCTGGGGACGCATTACCGGATCGGGATCTCTGGCATAACGCCTAATACCATTGCCTCGATCCATGCAGGGCAGAATGCACCGAAAGTGGGTGACATGATCCAAGTCACAATCAATCCCGAAACCTTGATGCTGCTGCCGCAAGAGGCAGATGCAGCATGACGCGGATCATCCAACTCTCGGACCCACATATCGTGCCGCACGGTCAGCTCGCTTACGGTCAAGTGGATACCGCCGCAGCCCTTGCCGAATGCGTTGAAACGATCAACCGCATGCTGCCGATGATTGGTCCTGTTGATATGGTCTTCGTCGCAGGTGATCTGACCGACTTTGGCACCGCAGAGGAATACGACCGGTTTCGCGCCCTCATGGCACCGCTGAACCTGCCCTACCGCGCCATTCCGGGAAACCATGACAATATCGACATCATGCGCGCCTGTTTCGCGGACCAGCCGTGGATGCCAACCCAAGGCCCTATTAATTGGGACGTTCAGTTTGATGATCTTGCCCTGATCGGTTTGGACAGCAGCGTCGCGGAGGCTGCCCACGGCCATCTCTGCGATGAAACGCTGTCCTATCTGACCACGACTTTGGAAGTCCTTGGCGACAAACCGACCATCGTGACGATGCACCACCCTCCGGTCTTGACTGGAATTGAGAAGATGGACATTCAAAACCTGCGCGACAGCGCGGCGCTGAAGGCGATCTTGTCTGGCTACAAAGCCGAGTTGCGCATGGCCTGTGGACACATGCACCGCAATATTGTCGCGCCCTTCGGTGACGTGATGTGCCAGATCGCACCGGGTGTATCCCACGCGGTGACAATGGACTTGCGCGAGGGCGCGCCAAATTGCCTGACCAAGGAACCAGGCGGGTTCATGCTACACGAAATGCGCGGTGGCATCTTGAGCCATCACATTCCTGTTGGGCTTTATCCCGGTCCGTTTCTATTTTACCCAGAAAAATGATCTATGGATGATACGAACATCATTTTGTTCGCACTGCATATTGCGGGCGCGGCGGCTCTTTTGATCTGGGCAGTCCGTTTGTTGCGCACCGGGGTCGAGCGCGCATTTTCGGTGCTACTGCGGTCCTTCCTGCGCCGTTCCAATACAAACAGGTTACAGGCCTTGGGCAGCGGCGTGATTGCCGCATTGTGTCTGCAAAGTGCCACGGCGGTCGCTGTATTGGTGTCGAACTTTGCAACAAAGGGTGGCGTCGGCTTGCTGGCGGGCGTGGCGATTTTGCTGGGGGCCGACATCGGCTCTGCGGTCGTGTCGCAAATCCTACTGGTTCGCCAAGAATTTTTGATCCCGTTGTTATTGCTCTGTGGTGTTGTCTTGTTTCTGCGCAGTTCGCGCAATGAAATCCGGCAATTCGGACGGATGCTGATTGGGGTTGGGCTGATCTTTGTCTCACTCAATATGATCCGCGACGCTACCGGCCCGCTGATCGGAAACCCTGCGACGGCGAATGTTATGGCCTATCTCGCAGGCGATCCTGTGACATCATTTCTGATCGGCGGGTTGTTTGCATGGGGCGTGCATTCGTCGGTGGCCGCGGTTTTGTTCTTTGTCACATTGACGGCCCAAGGGCTTTTGCCGCCAAGCGGGGCGGCTGCGATGGTGTTGGGGGCAAACGCGGGTGGGGCGCTCCTAGCCTATGTGCTGACACTCACCGCGACAATGACTGCACGCCGCATGGTTATGGCAAATTTGGTGCTGCGCGGCGGGGGGGCTGCATTGGTTCTTTTGATTTTGGCCAAAGGTGCCAACAGTCTTGGATGGCTGGGCGCCGACCCTGCACGTCAGATTATCAACCTGCATTTGGCTTTCAATTTTGGATTGGGGCTGATTTGCCTACCATTCCTCGGGTGGATCGCAACGGCCACGCAAAAGCTGATGCCGGACCGCGCAGATGCGACTGGACCCCTTTCACCAACCTCCGCGCTTGATCCATCAACGCTGGACCGGCCTTCACGTGCTTTGCCCTGTGCCGCGCGTGAGATCATAAAGATGGGAGAGGCGAGCGAGACCATGCTCCGCTCGGCGATGTCTTTGTTCCAGACCTGGGACGCACTCACTGCAAAAGCAATTGCCGAAAAATCCTTGGAAGTCAGCAAGTTGCACGCGGACATCAAAGGTTTTCTTGCAGGGCTTGATCACAAGAAAATGTCCGATGACGAACAAGACAAAGCAGGTGAGCTGGCATCCACCGCATTGAATTTGGAAACCGCAGCAAATGCAATTTCTCAAAGCCTTTTGGCGCAAGCGGAGCAACTGAGCACAGAAGGGCTGGAGTTTTCAGAAGATGGTTGGTCTGACCTGACCGATTTTCACGACCGGGTTCTGAGCAATACGCAACTTGCGCTGAGCGTGCTGATTTCGGGCGCGCCGGATTCGGCACGGCAATTGCTGCGTGCCAAGGACAAAGTGCGCAAGGCAGAGCAAAAGCTGCAAGAACGTCATTTGGTGCGCCTGCGCAACAATAACCCTGCCAGTTTTGAAACAAGCCGCATCCATCAGGACACGCTGCGCACGCTGAAAACGATCAACGCTGCATTTGCGACGATCGGTCAACCGATTGCTGCGCGATCAGGTGATCTTCTGTCGACACGACTGACCACAAAGTCGAAAGCCAGCGACTAAAACAGCTCGATCAATGGAAAGCCTTAGACCAGATGAACACAGTCCAAGACATTTTTGATCGCTACCAGTCCATCAGGGAGCGGTTGCCCGTCGCCATGTTTGCAGAAAGCTCTAGTGTTATCGGGTCGCTCATGGATATTGCGGATCAGGTAGATGCTTTTGTGTTTGATGCTTTTGGTGTCTTGAACGTTGGCGAAACACCAATCCCGGGGGCTGCTGCGCGCCTTGATGCCTTGCGCGCGCGGGGCTGTGCACTTCGTGTTCTGTCAAATGCGGCAAGCTACAAACACGACGATGCAGTCGAGAAATTCAAGCGGCTTGGCATGACCCTTGACGCGGAAGAGATCATCACAAGCCGTGACGCCACATTATTAGAATTGGACGCGCGGACATGGGGGTGCATCGCCGCCAGCGCTGATGACCTGTCCGATATTCCCGCCAAGACAATACGCTTAGCTGACAATCCATTGTCATATGATCAAGCTGAGGGTTTTCTATTTTTGTCGTCTGAAGGGTGGTCCGCAAGCCGTCAGTCAAGTCTGGAGCGCGCGCTGCTTGAAAACCCGCGGCCTTTAGTGATTGCAAACGCCGATCTTGCCGCTCCCCGCGAAGACGGTTTTTCACTGGAGCCAGGCTACTTTGGGCATTTGTTGCTTGACCAAGGACATAGTGACATTCGTTTTTTCGGCAAACCTTTTGCAGAAGTATACGCGCTAGCGGAAACGTCGCTTGCCGGCATCCCTCCAAATCGCATTGCTATGGTTGGCGACACATTGCACACCGATATCCTTGGGGGCGCTGCACGTGCTTGGCGCACCGTACTTGTGACCCAAGACGGCATGTTTGCAGGTCACGACGTTCAAACCTATTGCAGTTCTTCACTGATCAATCCGGATTGGATTGCGAAGCGTATCTGAACAGCCACCCAAAGCGGACTTTAGCTGCGGAACAGAAAGTTGGTAGAAGTGGGCTC
>CAZWSE010000120.1:0-8563 GCA_964636575.1 uncultured Sulfitobacter sp.
TACGCCCAGATCCGCCTGTCTTCGGGTGAATTGCGCATGGTCCGTCAGGAATGCATGGCCACCGTTGGTGCCGTGTCGAACCCTGACAACTCGAACCAGAACTTCGGTAAAGCCGGCCGTATGCGCCACAAAGGCATCCGTCCTTCTGTTCGTGGTGTGGTTATGAACCCGATCGATCACCCGCACGGTGGTGGTGAAGGGCGTACTTCGGGTGGTCGCCACCCTGTGACCCCATGGGGCAAGCCGACCAAGGGTGCAAAAACCCGCAACAAAAACAAAGCGTCCAGCAAGCTTATCCTTCGCTCGCGTCACGCCAAGAAAAAGGGTCGTTAAGATATGGCTCGTTCTGTTTGGAAAGGTCCTTTTGTCGACGCCTATGTGTTGAAAAAGGCCGAAGCTGCCCGCGAAAGCGGCCGCTCCGAAGTTATCAAGATCTGGTCCCGTCGGTCCACCATTCTGCCCCAGTTCGTGGGTCTGACCTTTGGTGTCTACAACGGCCACAAACATATCCCAGTCAACGTCACGGAAGACATGATCGGTCAGAAGTTCGGGGAATACTCTCCAACTCGGACCTATTACGGTCACGCCGCTGACAAAAAAGCGAAGCGGAAGTAAGTCATGAGCAAGGATAAAAATCCCCGCCGCGTGGCAGACAACGAAGCAATGGCAAAACTGCGCATGCTTCGCACTTCCCGCAAAAACTGAACCTCGTCGCTCAGATGATCCGTGGCAAGAAGGTTGATAAGGCTCTTATCGATTTGACCTTCTCCAACAAGCGTATCGCTGAAGACGTGAAAAAGTGCCTGCAAAGCGCAATCGCCAATGCTGAGAACAACCACAACCTTGATGTGGATGAACTGATCGTGGCCGAAGCCTATGTTGGCAAGAACCTGACGCTCAAACGTGGTCGTCCCCGTGCCCGTGGTCGCTTCGGCAAGATCATGAAGCCGTTTTCGGAACTCACAATCAAAGTGCGTCAAGTTGAGGAGCAAGCCTGATGGGTAACAAAGTAAATCCGATCGGTATGCGCCTTCAGGTGAACCGCACATGGGACAGCCGCTGGTATGCCGACACCAAAGACTACGGTGATCTGCTGCTGGAAGATCTGGCCATCCGTGCCTTCATCAAAGAAGAGTGCAAACAAGCCGGTGTCGCCCGCGTCATCATCGAACGCCCACACAAGAAGTGCCGCGTCACGATCCACACAGCCCGTCCGGGTGTGATCATTGGTAAGAAAGGTGCAGACATTGAAGGTCTGCGTCAGAAGATCGCCAATATCACTGAATCCGAGCTGCACCTGAACATTGTTGAGGTTCGCAAGCCCGAATTGGACGCCGCCTTGGTTGGTGAATCCATTGCCCAGCAATTGGAGCGTCGTGTGTCTTTCCGTCGCGCCATGAAGCGTGCCGTTCAGAACGCCATGCGTATGGGCGCCCTGGGTATCCGCGTGAACGTTGCTGGTCGTCTTGGCGGTGCCGAGATTGCCCGGACCGAATGGTACCGTGAGGGCCGCGTTCCGTTGCACACTTTGCGTGCGGATATTGATTACGCTCATGTTGAGGCCACAACGGCTTACGGCATCATCGGCATCAAGACGTGGATCTTCAAAGGCGAGATCATGGAACATGATCCAGCTGCACGGGACCGCAAAGCACAGGAACTTCAAGATGGCCCAGCCCCCCGCGGTGCTGGCGGCCGTCGCTGAGAGGAGTTGAACAATGCTTCAGCCAAAGCGCACTAAATTCCGCAAGATGCACAAAGGCCGCATCCGCGGAGAAGCCAAGGGCGGGTCTGACCTGAACTTTGGTACATATGGTCTTAAAGCAACCCAGCCTGAGCGTATCACGGCCCGTCAGATCGAGGCAGCCCGCCGCGCGATGACCCGCCACATGAAGCGTCAGGGCCGCGTCTGGATCCGGATTTTTCCTGATCTGCCTGTTACCTCTAAACCTGTCGAAGTTCGTATGGGTAAGGGTAAAGGTTCCGTGGATTTCTGGGCTGCCAAGGTAAAACCTGGCCGCGTTATGTTTGAAATCGACGGTGTGGATGATGTTGTGGCCCGTGAGGCCCTGCGTCTGGCCGCGATGAAGCTGCCGATTAAGACGCGCGTAGTGGTTCGAGAGGACTGGTAATCACGACGCTTCGGCTTTTCGGCCGAAGCTGTCGCGGCGGAGGCAGGGTTTTTCGCAGAAAAGCCCGTTCCGCCACGGTGCCGCCTACAGACCTAACGGTTAAGAATAGAAGCCCCCGCTTGGAAAAAGGCGGGGGTTTTTCGCTAAATATGATGATCTTGAATTTTCGCCCTAAAGAGCGCATGTTAGGCGTTGAAGATGCGGAGAAGAACTTGACCAAAAAACTCTCAACAACCAGAACGCCTGTAAAGGGTGGAATTGTCGTGAGACATGCGAAAAACGGTCAATTTGTATCCGTCGATAGCGCCAATGGTGTGAGCAAAAGTAGCCCAAAGTCTGTTGCCGCAGCCAAGGAAGTTTCAAACCGTCGTAGAGATGCTCTGAAGCGTTTGGCAGATCGGTAAACGTCACTATAAGCTCACCCTTGCGGATGCGCTTTTGGCTCATGATGAGGCGCTGCGCTACGGTGGTCGAGACGGTGTTTCAAGCCTGCATTTGATTCAATCGGCTTTGGCCCGACCTTATTCTGGATATCATAGGTCAATCGCTGCGAAATCTGCGGCGTTGTTGCACAGCATGGTTGGCAATCATGGGTTCGTTGATGGAAACAAGCGCACATCTTGGATTCTCGTTGAACTGCTCATTGAACGAAGCGGCTATCGGTTGAACATTGCTGATTATGAGAGGATTGACGACCTTGTTGTCGAGGTTGCAAACGGAGCGATTGGGTTCCAAGAACTTTATGACTGGTTCAAAGCCCGTGTTGTTCGCTAACGGTTGCCTTCGGAACCCTCATTTCCAACCGTCCCCCTCTATACCCCCCACTTACCAAAAATCCCTTCTTGCGCACTTCCCCATACTCCCCCGCCCAATCTCGAAACCGATCATTGCTTACCACCCGTGCCTTCATCGACCTTGCGGCTTTCAGGATCGTCGGGTCTGCGGGTTCTCCTTTGGGGACGACCATGACTTGGGATTCACTCAGACCCAATGCTTTGGCGAAATGGTGGTGGTGCATGTACCGGTCTGACACCAGATACCCTGCGTTGGCGTCAAAGATTACGACGGGGGTGTAGCCAGCGGATTGCAAGCGATCTAGCACTTCGATCAGGGTTTGCAGGCGTGGGGTTTCGTCTTTCCAATGCAGCACGTTTGAGCCGTCTAGGATGATTGTGTTCGACGTGTCCAAGCGGACAGGGCGGTGGCGGCGCCAGAGGACGTAGGCGGTGAAGGCAAGGAGCGCGAGGGGGAGGATGAGGTCTAGCATGTGTTGTAGGGTACTTAGGTTGGGGCTTTGTGGGGTGATGTTGATGCACCCAGATTACGACCGTGTGGGTTCTCGGGACATTCCTTCGGAATACCCTGCCACCCACCCAAGTGGTCGTTTACGACCACTTGTAATTGAAGCTCACACTTACGCGATCACCTTCGGACATGTTCATGGGCACCTCATGGCGGAGCCACGATTCCCAGAGCAGCACGTCGCCGACTTCGGGTTGCACGTAGATGAACGGACGCATGTCTTCGCGGGCGTCTTTCACGCGCGGCGGGGCGGCCATCATCATCTGGCTGCGCGGGTCTTCCAGTTTCAGCGCGGGGGCGCCTTCGGGCATGGACACATAGGTCGTGCCCGAGATCACCGAATGGGGGTGGATGTGGCTGGTATGGATACCGCCTTCGGGCAGGATGTTGATCCAGATGTCTTCCAGCTCCAGCTTGCGGTCGCTTAGATCAAACTGGGCGTCTTTCGCAAAGGCTGCCACATGGGCGTCGAGCGCTTTGACCACATCCGCAAAGATCGGGAACCGCCACGGCAAGTCGGACAGGGACGCATAAGAGGTGTATCCGGGGAAGCCTTCAGCCTCGCACCAGTCTTGGCCCGCCTCGTCATCTTCAGCGATGGAAAAGCAGGAGTTCTCAAGTTCCTCCGCGTTAATGGCAGGGCCATGTTCGGACAGCTGTGCGCGGTAAAGACGGGTGACAAACAAGGAATCAATCTGGGCCATGGGTCTTACCTAGCTTAACCCCTGCGCCAGCGCGAGAACGGATCGTCTTGAAATGCAAACGGGCGACCCGTTTGCTAGGGCCGCCCGTAAGGCATTTGGAATTGAAAGCTGTGGTTCAGGCTTTGCGGCGAATGTAGCCGATCATACCAAGGGCGAGCACCAATAGAGGCGCGCCGGCTGGCAGCGGAACAGAGGCAAGAGCGGACGCAGAGGTTGATGTCGACGCGGCATTGGCGCTGCGCCCTGCGGCTGCAGTCCCCGGATAGGAAAACTGATCAATCAAGCTGGCCATGCTGGTCGTGCTGTCAGACCCCACGGTGTTGGTCAGCGCGTAAGGATTGCTGCTGGTCGGGAACTTGGCAAGGCCCGCCATCGCGGCTGCATAAGACCCGGTCGCAGAAGATACGATGAACCGAGACGACGCGGAGGTATCTATTCCGTATCCGCTGGTCTTTGGTGTGCTGTTCCAGTCGAATGCGGTCGACGTTGCAGAGGTCTGCGTTGCTGTATTTGCCAATGCAGCGCCGGTATCGGTGCTGAAGGCTAGAACCGACACACCGCCGGAAGGGGCAGGGTAGGTTCGTTTGCCAAGCGATTTACCGTCAATTCCAGTCACACCCAGCGACACCACTTTGGCCGGTCGGATGGAGGATTCAGACACTTCAAAAAGCGAGGATGACAAAGACACACTGTGCGTCGCGGTGTCTTGTGTTTCGTTGTCAGTCACGAACAGGGTCGCTGCGGCCGCAAACGCGCCCATCATCCCGACAACCGACAAGGTTCCTAAAGGTAGGTATTTCATTGCTTTGACTTCCAATCACGCCGGACTTTGTAGACCCCGGCTGCTCACATGGACTGGACTGTGCCGCTCACTCGGCAGTAGCCCCCCACTGTTTGTTTACGACCTCAAACCGATTCTCACCAATGGAAACGTATCCAGATTCGCAATAATCGGCGATTTTTCGTCACTTTGTTTCAACTTCATATGTCTTGAGATCGCCTTTGTACCACATCTTGTGCCAGCCGTTGCGCGTTGTGGAGTGGATGGCTCAGAGACACGAGCGATGTTTGGGGTTGGGCAGCCCGTCCCTTCGGACTGCCCAGTATGCTTCGAATGTTTAGGCCGCTTTGCGACGTGCAAAGCCCAATGCGCCAAGGCCCAACAACAGCAGCGGCGCGCCCGCAGGCAATGGAACGGCTGAAACCGGTGCGTCTTCAAAGGTATATTTGACCGTGATGTCCGCAAATGCAGAGGTTGCAAAAACGGTTGCGAGGTTGCCTGCGCCTGAGCCTGTCGAGGCGCCAACCGCTTCAACCAATACCGAAATATTGCCCGAACCGATGAAGCTTGCCAATGTGGCCCCTGTAAAGGTGTTCATATCGCTGTCTGTTGCAGATACAGTTCCGGTGTTCACGCCGGATGTGCCGCCAAAATCAACCGCGCCATCAAACGTATCCAGATTCACGACTGTTGATACAACCGGCAAGACGTTGGCCAAAGCGCCGACGGATGTTGTCGATGCGGTAATGTCAGCGCCCAGATCGAGCGTTACCGTTGCAGGCGCGGCATCTAAGCTTTCTGCCTGTGCGCTGCCTTCAACGCCGCCATCCAGTGTCACCATGACATTCGTCAATGTGCCAAGCGCACTGTCAAACTGGCTGACGGACAGAGTTTCCGACCAGTTCGTTGTTGTCAGCACAACAGAGTCTGTAAATATAACCGTGCCTGCCGAGGCGGCCGCACCCGTGAGTGCAAAAGCTACAGTTGAACCTAGAGAAAGTAGTTTCATTGCTTCGTCTTCCTTTACTGGTGCCAGCCATCACAGGGCCGGCGATTACCGTCGGAGACCGATTTACACACACGAATTATGGTCCCAACCGTTTCCATATAGTGAGCAATTGATAGGATTTGCGGGGAATTTTTTCAAAACGGAAACAGTAAGCGGATAATCGCGCTGTTTTCTGACCCTTCTTGTGCCCCAGCGAAATCGGCCCGCTACATCTTGTTTGGTGTTGTGCGAGGGGGTAAAAAACGGTTGCGCACTCCCGTTCTGCACGGGTTGAAATTAGTCGGCCGATAAGGCTTGCCAGACCCCCTAATCCCTCCTATACGGCGCACTTCACCACGGTCTCCACTGGGAATCGGGTCACGCGTCTATGCGGCCTACCAGTGATGTTGAAAGGAAAAGGGCGATGAACGCCAAGGAACTACACGACAAAACGCCGGATCAGCTCCGCGAGGAACTGGCCAACCTGAAGAAAGAATCCTTCAACCTGCGCTTCCAGCAAGCGACAGGTCAGTTGGAAAACCCGGCCCGCATCAAAACGGTTCGCCGTGATGCCGCCCGCGTCAAAACAATTTTGAACCAGAAGGCCGCTGCTGCGGCTGCCGAATAAGGGGAGCATGAGATATGCCTAAGCGCATCCTGACCGGCACCGTGACAAGCGACGCCAACGCACAAACCGTTACCGTTTCCGTAGAGCGTCGCTTTACCCATCCGGTTCTGAAGAAAACCATCCGTAAGTCCAAGAAATATCGGGCCCACGATGAGAACAACACATTCAAAGTGGGCGACAGCGTTCGCATCATTGAATGTGCACCAAAGTCGAAAACCAAACGTTGGGAAGTGTTGCAGGCCGCTGAGGCCTAAACCACAACCTATTAATCGAAACCCTGGGGATCAGGCACGCATCGCCCCCCAAAGGTCGGGAGAAACCAAATGATCCAGATGCAGACCAACCTGGATGTTGCTGACAACAGCGGCGCTCGCCGTGTTCAGTGCATTAAGGTATTGGGTGGTTCGCACCGCAGATACGCAAGCGTCGGTGACGTTATCGTAGTCTCGGTGAAAGAAGCCATTCCACGCGGTCGTGTGAAAAAGGGCGACGTCCGTAAGGCCGTTGTTGTTCGCACCGCCAAAGAAGTTCGTCGTGACGATGGCACAGCCATCCGTTTCGATCGCAACGCCGCAGTCATCCTGAACAATGCCAACGAGCCTATGGGCACACGTATCTTTGGCCCAGTTGTTCGCGAATTGCGTGCCAAGAACTTCATGAAAATCATCTCGCTCGCGCCGGAGGTGCTGTAATGGCTGCTAAACTCCGCAAAGGCGACAATGTCATGGTTATGGCTGGCAAGGACAAAGGCAAGACAGGCACAATCGCTTCCGTTGATCCAAAATCCGGCAAAGCCATCGTAGACGGCGTGAACATGGCAGTGCGCCACACCCGTCAATCCCAGACAACCCAAGGCGGCCGCATTCCAAAGGCCATGCCAATTGATCTGTCGAACCTCGCGTTCGTCGACAAAAAAGGCAAAGCCACACGGGTTGGTTTCAAAATGGACGGCGACAAGAAAGTGCGCTTTGCCAAATCAACAGGGGATGTGATCGATGCTTGATACTGCAAACTACACACCTCGTCTGAAGCAGATGTACAAAGACAGCATCCGCGCCACGATGAAAGAAGAGTTCGGCTACAAGAACGACATGATGATCCCTCGTTTGGACAAAATCGTTCTGAACATCGGCTGTGGTGCCGCTGCCGTCCGTGACAGCAAGAAAGTCAAATCCGCTCAGGAAGACCTGACCGCGATTGCTGGCCAGAAAGCTGTTGTCAACAAAGCCAAGAAATCCATCGCGGGCTTCCGTGTTCGGGAAGAAATGCCACTGGGGACCAAAGTGACCCTGCGCGGCGACCGGATGTATGAATTTCTGGACCGTCTGACCACGGTTGCAATGCCTCGTATCCGCGACTTCCGCGGCGTATCCGGCAAGTCTTTTGATGGTCGTGGCAACTATGCCATGGGCATGAAAGAGCACATCGTGTTCCCCGAAATCGACTTTGATAAAGTGGATGAAACTTGGGGTATGGACATCGTAATCGCCACCACGGCGAAAACCGACGACGAAGCGAAGGCACTGTTGAAAGCGTTCAACATGCCCTTCAATTCGTAAGCGGGAAGGAATTAGACATGGCTAAAAAAGCAATGATCGAACGCGAAAAGAAGCGCGAGGCGCTTGTTAAGAAGTACGCCGAAAAGCGTGCCGCGTTGAAAGCAATCGTAAGCGACCAAGACAAGCCGATGGAAGAGCGTTTTCGCGCGTCCTTGGCTTTGGCGAAACTGCCGCGCAACTCTAGCGCTGTGCGTCTGCACAACCGCTGCCAGTTGACCGGCCGTCCACACGCCTACTATCGCAAACTGAAAATTTCGCGGATCGCGCTGCGGGATCTTGGCTCAGCGGGCCAAATTCCGGGCATGGTCAAGTCAAGCTGGTAAGGAGGGCACGCAATGAACGATCCTATCGCAGACATGCTGACCCGTATCCGCAACAGCCAGATGCGCGGCAAGTCCACTGTCATGACCCCTGCGTCCAAGTTGCGCGCCTGGGTTCTGGATGTGCTGGCCGACGAAGGTTACATCCG
>CAZWSE010000121.1:0-8299 GCA_964636575.1 uncultured Sulfitobacter sp.
CTTGAAAAAGAGTTCGGCTTTGACAAGCCCCCCGTTGAACGCTTTTTCAACATGATCAAAAACTACCTGCGCTTTGATTTTGGAGAGAGTTATTTCCGCTCCATTTCCGTGGTCGAACTGATTAAGGAAAAACTGCCCGTTTCGATCACCCTTGGCCTTTGGTCGACCTTGATCGCTTACGTCGTATCGATCCCTCTTGGTATCCGCAAAGCTGTAAACGACGGATCCCGTTTTGACACATGGACCAGTGGCGCCATCATCGCCGCCTACGCCATTCCCGGCTTTCTGTTTGCCATTCTGTTGCTCGTGCTTTTCGCGGGCGGGTCGTACTTTCAGTGGTTCCCGTTGCGCGGTCTGACCTCTGACGGTTTTGAAGACTTGAGTGCTTGGGGAAAAGTGAAGGACTATGCCTGGCACGTCTTCTTGCCCGTTCTTGCCAGTACCATTGGTGCCTTTGCCACCCTGACACTGCTGACCAAGAACAGTTTTCTGGACGAGATCAAAAAGCAATACGTCATGACCGCCCGCGCCAAGGGCCTCACCGAGCGCAAGGTTCTCTATGGCCACGTCTTCCGCAACGCTATGCTGATCGTGATCGCTGGGTTTCCGGCTGTCTTCGTGTCGGTCTTCTTTGGCGGGTCTTTGATTATTGAGACGATCTTTAGCCTTGATGGATTGGGGCGTCTTGGGTTTGAGGCCGCAGTTGCCCGAGATTATCCCATCGTCTTTGGCACCTTGTTCATCTTTGCCCTGATCGGTTTGGTCGTCGGGATCATATCGGACATCTGCTATGTTCTTGTTGATCCGCGTATTGATTTTGAGCGGAGGGAAGGCTGATGGCGTTGTCCCCTCTCAACCAGCGCCGCTGGAGCAATTTCAAGAAAAACCGTCGTGCCTATTGGTCGCTTTGGATATTTGCGGTTTTGTTTGGTCTGTCTCTGTTTGCTGAGTTTCTGGCCAATGACAAACCGATCGTCGTGTCCTATCGCGGCGAGCTGTTTATGCCGATCTTCAACTTTTATCCTGAGACTGCCTTTGGCGGCGATTTCCAGACCGAGGCTGTTTATCGCGACCCTGAGGTCAAATGTTTGATTGCATCCGGCGGGATTGAGGACTGTTTTGATATCCCCGAAGAGATTATCGCTGATATTGACGCAGGCACCTATGCGGCCGAAGGCTTTGACAAGGGCTGGGCGCTTTGGCCAATGATCCCTTATTCCTATGACACTCCTGTCGACCGCGAAGGCGCATCCCCTTTGCCGCCTAACAGCCAAAACTGGCTTGGTACGGACTACCCTAAGCGCGATGTTCTGGCCCGTGTGATCCATGGCTTCCGGCTGTCGATTGTCTTTACGATCATCGTCACGGGTGCGGCCACAGTCATCGGCATCACTGCCGGTGCGGTGCAGGGATACTTTGGTGGTTGGACCGATCTGATCTTTCAGCGGCTCATTGAAATCTGGTCTTCGACCCCGTCGCTGTATGTGATCATCATCATGTTCGCCATTTTGGGGCGAAGTTTCTGGCTGCTTGTGTTCCTGCTGGTGCTG
Organism: uncultured Sulfitobacter sp.; assembly: GCA_964636575.1. Classification (GTDB taxonomy): domain Bacteria; phylum Pseudomonadota; class Alphaproteobacteria; order Rhodobacterales; family Rhodobacteraceae; genus CAZWSE01. The sequence goes on from CAZWSE010000121.1 coordinate 1,551, forward strand.
TTCAGTTGGACCGCACTTGTAGGGGTTGTCAGGGCCGAGTTTCTGCGCGCCCGTAATCTGGAATATGTCCGGGCCGCCAAGGCGCTGGGCGTGTCGAACCTGACCATCATGTTCCGCCATATGCTGCCCAACGCGATGGTCGCCACCCTGACAATGCTGCCTTTTATCATCACAGGCACAATCGGCACGCTTGCAACGTTGGATTATCTTGGCTTCGGGTTGCCGTCATCTGCCCCCTCACTTGGCGAATTGACGTTGCAAGCCAAACAGAACCTTCAGGCCCCGTGGCTGGCCTTTACGGCCTTTACAGTCTTCGCCGTGATGTTGTCCTTGCTGGTCTTCATTTTTGAAGGCATCCGAGACGCCTTTGACCCCAGAAAGACTTTCCAGTGAGCGCATTGTTAGAGGTCAAAGACCTGACCGTCGGGTTTCGGCAGGATGGCAAGGTAAGCCAAGCGGTCAAGGGGGTGTCGTTCTCGCTCAGCCGAGGGGAAACAGTCGCACTGGTGGGTGAATCCGGATCGGGCAAGTCTGTCACGGCCCTGTCTACGGTGTCGTTGCTGGGCGATAGTGCTGTTGTTGGCGGGTCTGTGACCTATGAGGGCCAGCAGATGATTGGCGCATCCGATGCACTGCTGCGCAAGGTCCGCGGCAATGACATCAGCTTTATCTTTCAAGAGCCGATGACATCGCTGAACCCGCTACATACGCTTGAAAAGCAACTGACCGAATCCATCGAACTGCATCAAGGCCTTGTCGGCCAAGCCGCCCGCGACCGGATCATTGAACTGCTGACAAAGGTTGGCATCCACGAACCTGAAAGCCGTTTGGGCGCATATCCGCACCAATTGTCGGGTGGCCAGCGCCAACGGGTGATGATCGCGATGGCTTTGTCCAACAAACCGGACGTTCTGATCGCGGACGAGCCGACGACCGCGCTCGATGTGACCATTCAGGCTCAAATCCTTGAACTGCTGGCAGAGCTCAAAGACAGCGAAGGTATGGGGTTGTTGTTCATCACCCATGACCTTGGCATCGTGCGGCGCATTGCGGACCGCGTCTGCGTCATGAAAGCGGGCGAGATCGTAGAAGAAGGCCCGACTGCGGAGGTCTTTGACAACCCTCAGCACGACTATACCAAGACCTTGCTGAACGCCCATGCCGTTGGTGTGCCTGATCCGGTTCCAACCGGCGCCAAGGTGATCGCGGAAACCGAGAACCTGAAAGTTTGGTTTCCGATCCAGAAGGGTTTGTTGAAACGAACTGTGGGCCATGTGAAGGCGGTCAATGATGCCACCTTAAGTGTGCGGTCCGGTGAAACCGTTGGGATCGTGGGCGAATCCGGGTCTGGCAAGACGACAATGGCGCTTGCGATCATGCGGTTGATTGCCTCTGAGGGTCGTATCACCTTTGAAGGGCAGGACGTGCGGGCGTGGTCGAACCGCGAATTGCGTCGCTTGCGCAAGGACATGCAGATCGTGTTCCAAGACCCTTACGGGTCGCTGTCACCGCGCATGACATGCATGCAGATCATCGCCGAAGGGTTGACGATCCACGATGTGGATCAAAACCGCGAACCCCGTGAATTGGTGGCCGAAGTGATGGTTGAGGTCGGGTTGGATCCGGCCACGATGGACCGCTATCCGCATGAATTTTCGGGGGGTCAGCGCCAACGGATCGCCATTGCCCGTGCGATGGTTTTGCGCCCCAAGCTTCTGGTTTTGGACGAGCCGACGTCGGCGCTTGATATGACGGTCCAAGTTCAGATCGTTGATCTTCTGCGCGGCCTGCAAAAGAAATACGGGCTGGCCTATCTGTTCATCAGCCACGATTTGAAAGTCGTGCGGGCCATGTCCCACAAGGTGCTGGTGATGAAGCGCGGCGATGTGGTTGAGCAAGGCGACGCGGACGACCTGTTTGATCGTCCGCAGACAGAATACACACGCGCTTTAATGAAAGCCGCCCACTGACCCCTTAAAACGCAGCGCTGTGCCCAGCTTTGCTAAGGTCGTAGGCGTCAAACATCCGTGCCACCATGCGGGTCAACGGGCGGCCTTCGGGGCGTAGGTATAACCCTTCTGCAGTGATGCTTATCATATCGGGAAAGGCCCTTTCGGCGGCGGCGTAGAGCATTTCTATGTCTGTCCGGTTCGCGCCGAAAGACGCACAAATCTCGGCCGTGTCGATTTTGAAATCGCACATTAATGCTTCGATCATGCGCCATCGCAGAGTGTCACCGCCTTTGAACCTGTGCCCGCGTGCCGTTGAGAACTGGCCGTCCCTGATGGCTTTGGTATGTGATGAGGTCGCAGATGCATTTTGCGCGAACCCTTGTGGGAATTTGGAGATCGAGGATGCGCCAACCCCGATCAAGATGTCTGAACGGTCATCTGTATAGCCTTGGAAATTCCGTCGTAGCTTGCCCGTTTTCTGCGCAATGCTGAGCCCGTCGGTTGCTGTTGCAAAGTGGTCAATGCCAATTTCACGGTAGTTGTCCCACACAAACAGCTTGCGTGCTGTGTCATACAGATCAACCCGCTGGGACGGCGTGGGCAGCGCATCGGTCGGGATCATAGATTGCCGCCGCGCCATCCACGGCACATGTGCATATCCATAAAGTGCGACCCGATCCGGCGACAAAGACAACAGCTTTTGAACGCTCATGGTCATGCGCTCTTGGGTCTGGTGTGGCAGCCCATAAAGAATATCAGCGTTCAAGCTTTTGATCCCGCGTGCACGGATCATCTCAATCGCATCGCGGGTCACATCGAACCCTTGGATGCGGCCTATAGTCTTTTGAATTTCGTCATCAAAGTCTTGAACCCCGATAGACGCGCGGTTCATTCCTGCCGCCGCCAGCGCATCCAGTCGGGCGGCGTCGATTTCATTGGGATCAATCTCAACCGAAAACTCGTAATCCGGCGCGAAGGGCGCAAGTTCCGCGATGGCCCCCGCCAGATCACGCATCATTCCAGCCGAAAGCAGCGTCGGCGTACCGCCCCCCCAATGCAGCCGCGATAGCGTGGTTCCTTCGGGTAGGTGCTGCTTTAACAGGGCAAGCTCATCCATCAGGACTTGCAGATAGGCCACAACAGGTGTGTCGGTTTGGGTGCCTTGGGTGCGGCACGCACAGAACCAGCACAACCGTCTGCAAAAGGGAACATGCACGTAAAGCGAGATGCTGGAACCTGCGGGAATGGCTGAGATCCAGCCGGCATATGTCTGCGCCTCGACGTCATTGCTGAAGTGCGGGGCGGTGGGATAGCTGGTATATCTTGGCACTTTCGCGTCAAAAAGACCCAGCCTGGCCAATTTTGATTTCGTAATCATACGACTTGGAATAATCTCACCGTACCGTAATTGCTTTGACTCAGATCAAATTCGAAAGACGCGAATGCAACTTGAAGTTCCAACAATGCCGCAAGAATGTTCCGAATGTCCGATCCGGCATCGTGCGGTCTGCGCCCGTTGCGAAGGGGATGAGCTCGAACGGCTTGAGGAAATCAAGTACTACCGCAACTTTGAAGCTGGTCAGACGATTACGTGGTCAGGCGACAAGATGGATTTCGTGGCCTCTGTCGTGTCTGGCATTGCGACACTGACCCAAACAATGGAAGACGGACGCACCCAGATGGTGGGGCTGCTGTTGCCGTCCGATTTCGTCGGGCGCCCTGGCCGGGACGGTGCAGCCTATGACGTTGTGGCCACTACTGATGTGGTCATGTGCTGTTTTCGCAAAAAGCCGTTTGAGCAGTTGATGGAGCAAACCCCGCATATTGCGCACCGGTTGCTTGAAATGACCCTGGATGAGCTGGACGCCGCGCGTGAATGGATGCTTGTGCTGGGCCGTAAAACCGCCCGCGAAAAAATCGCGAGCCTTTTGTCGATCATTGCCCGCCGTGATGCTGTCCTGCATATGGCCGATACAGACGGGCCCGTTGTATTCGATCTGCCGCTGACCCGTGAAGCGATGTCTGACTATCTTGGCCTGACGCTTGAAACCGTAAGCCGCCAGATTTCAGCGTTGAAGAAGGACGGTGTTATCGCCCTTGAAGGCAAACGGCGCATTACCATTCCTGATGTTGGTCGCTTGATGGAAGAAGCCGGCGACGACAGCGATGGCGGTATGCTGGCGTAAAAAGCCCCTCGTTAACTCTTACTCAAATTCTGATGGTTAATGTTCACCTTGTGGTCACGCAATGCCCTAGGTCTTGCCCAATTCACGTCACATTCGGGGTGTCTAAGTGCATCATCGTTAGTTGGAGTAAAAAGTATGCCAGTTCTATTCGCCATGTTCTTCGGACTTTTCGGGATCGTTTCGGCCCTCGTAGGTTTCTTTGCCTTTAACATTGGTTTCTTGGCTGCATTTGGCACCTATCTGATTGTCGGTGGCGTGATGCCTTTCGCTTTGATCGCACTGAACGTAGCCGAAGACGGTACAGACTTCGTTGAACGTCGCGCCCAACCCCGCGGCATGTCCATCTAATCAAGAACACTGCAAGCCGCGCGACAGATCGCGCGGACGCTTAGGCCGTTTTCGCTTTAATGCGCCATGAGCACAGGAACGGATGTCTGTTCCAGCATATTGCGGGTCGCCCCGCCAAGGATCGCTTCGCGCAGCCGCGAATGTCCGTAAGCCCCCATAACGATCATGTCTGCCCCGATGTCCTGCTGATGACGCATCAGCACGTCTGACACGCGGGTCAACGATTTCCCCAATACATCTATTTCACAGTTAACCCCGTGCCGCGCGAGCATTTGAGCCAAGGGTCCGCCAGGATCGGACCTGTCCGGCCCGTGATGCGGAGGATCAATCACAACAATCCGCACTTGGCCCGCCTGTTTCAGAACGGGCAGCGCCGCTTTTATTGCACGCAATGCTTCATTGCTTTCGTTCCATGCGATCAGAACCGTCTTGGGTGCTGTGGCAATATCTGCTCCGATTGGGGCAACAAGGACAGGGCAGCGGCCCTCAAACAGGGCGCCTTCGATCAAAGCTTCATATTCTGGCCCATTGTCGCCAACATAAGGCTTGGACAACACAACAAGATCCGCAAATCGGGCCCGTTCTGCAAACCGTCGTCCTATGTCCGCCATCTGAACAACACCAGCATCGGTGCCAAACCGTGTTGCATCGCGATCAAGCACCTCGGTTGCAGCGGTTTCGATTGTTTGTCCCTTTCCCTGAGCGATCTTGAACGCCTCATGCAAAATCAAAGCGTTGATGCCGCCGTAGGCGTACCCGGTTTGGCTGTGATCGACACCGAGACACAAAACATCCAGATGCGCGTCACGCGCCGCAGCGAATGAAATCGCATCCGGCAACAGCGACTTTGCCTGACCCGCGTCTGTAAGAGCCGTAAGAATAGATTTGTAAGCCATTTTCGTCTCCTGATCTGAGTGAACAGGAGTGACCGTAGGGCGTTGCCATGCCGGTCGCGTTGATCTTGCTCAACTGAAAAACCGGTTCTTCTTGATGCAGATCAATGCAGAGCGGACGCAGTTTGCTGAAAAGGGAGGCAGGAAAATCCGTCTGCACGGGCAAAGATTCGTGCAAGGCAAGACGAAGGGACAGAAAATGTCGAACTATATTAAGCTGATAGCGTTGGGGCTGGTCGTTATATTCGCGATGCTGGCCTCAAGTTATGCGCGCGACTTGGCCTACCAAGTCCATGCCATCATTATTCTTGTGGTCGCATCGGGGCTGTTTTTGTGGGTGTTGCGGCGCACGGATGAGCCTGAAGTGCCCATCAATCAGGGTGAATACGCAGATGCTGTCGTGCGCTACGGGGTTGTCGCAACCGCCTTCTGGGGCATCGCAGGCTTTCTGGTCGGCACTTACATTGCCTTTCAACTGGCTTTTCCGTCGCTGAATTTTGAATTTCTGCAAGGGGTCGGCAACTTCGGGCGTTTGCGCCCGCTGCACACGTCAGCCGTTATCTTCGCTTTCGGCGGAAACGCCTTGATCGCGACGTCCTTCTTCATTGTGCAACGCACCAGTGCGGCCCGTCTTTGGGGCGGTAACCTCGCTTGGTTTGTGTTCTGGGGATACCAGTTGTTCATCGTTCTGGCGGCCACCGGATATCTTCTGGGCGGAACGCAATCGAAAGAGTACGCCGAACCTGAATGGTATGTTGACCTTTGGCTGACCGTGGTTTGGCTGGCCTATCTGGCGATTTTTCTGGGGACACTCATCAAACGCAAAGAACCCCACATCTATGTGGCAAACTGGTTCTTTCTCGCCTTTATCGTCACTGTGGCCATGCTTCATGTGGTCAACAACCTGTCCATCCCTGTCTCGATCTGGGGCAGCAAATCGGTGCAGGTGTTCTCAGGCGTGCAGGACGCGATGGTGCAATGGTGGTACGGCCATAACGCGGTCGGGTTCTTCCTGACAGCGGGTTTCCTTGGCATGATGTACTACTTTGTGCCCAAGCAGGCCGAACGGCCGGTGTTCAGCTATAAACTATCGATCATCCACTTCTGGGCGCTGATCTTCCTGTATATCTGGGCCGGCCCACACCATCTGCATTACACTGCTTTGCCGGATTGGGCGTCGACCCTAGGCATGGTATTTTCCATCGTGCTGTGGATGCCCAGCTGGGGCGGTATGATTAACGGTCTGATGACCTTGTCAGGCGCTTGGGACAAGCTGCGGACCGATCCGGTGATCCGGATGATGGTGATCTCCATCGGGTTCTACGGCATGTCCACCTTTGAAGGGCCGATGATGTCGATCCGCGCGGTCA
>CAZWSE010000122.1:0-8070 GCA_964636575.1 uncultured Sulfitobacter sp.
GTGATGATCTTGAACGCCTCGGTCACTTTTTCCTTGGTCGCGCCGCCGCCCACGTCGAGGAAGTTGGCAGGCTCGGCGCCATACAGCTTGATGATGTCCATTGTGGCCATCGCCAGACCCGCGCCGTTGACCATGCAACCGATTTCGCCGTCGAGCGCGATGTAGTTGAGGTCGTATTTTGATGCCTCAAGCTCTTTGGGGTCTTCTTCCGTTGTGTCGCGCAGCTCGCCGATGTCGGCATGGCGGTAGACCGCGTTGCCGTCAAACGCGACTTTGGCGTCGAGCACTTTCAGATCGCCTTTGTCGGTGACGATCAGCGGGTTGATTTCCAGCATCTCCATGTCTTTTTCGGTGAAGGCTTTGTAAAGCAGACCCATCAATGCGACGCATTGTTTGACCTGTGGGCCTTTCAGACCGAGCGCAAAGGCGACGCGGCGACCGTGGAAGGGCTGGTAGCCTGTTGCGGGGTCAACGGTGAAGTTCAGGATCTTGTCAGGGGTGGATTCTGCAACTTCTTCGATGTCCATGCCGCCTTCGGTCGAGCACACAAAACCGATACGGCTGGTGGCGCGGTCGACGAGCAGGGCGAGGTAGAGTTCTGTTTCAATGCCAGAGCCGTCTTCGATGTAGATGCGGTTGACTTGCTTGCCTGCGGGGCCGGTTTGGTGCGTGACCAACGTGCGGCCGAGCATTTTCTTGGCTTCTTCGGCGGCTTCTTCGACCGATTTGGTCAGGCGCACACCGCCCTTTTCGCCAGCGTCGGCCTCTTTGAATGACCCTTTGCCGCGACCGCCTGCGTGGATTTGAGCTTTGACGACCCAAAGCGGGCCATCCAAGGCACCGGCTGCGGTTTTCGCGTCTTCGGCTTTCAAAACGACACGACCGTCGCTGACGGGGGCTCCGAAAGAGCGAAGAAGAGCTTTGGCCTGATATTCGTGGATATTCATGAAATACGTCCCATGGTTGGCTGCGTTGCGCGGATGTCGCGTGAGTTCCGTTAAAACTTAGTCAATTTTGGGACGCATGGGAGTGTTTTTCGCATAAAAGCGACATTTGTGATCACGCAGAAAAATGCTGTGATCACAAAAGATGGTTTAGATGAATTGTTTGTTTGTTTTGAGGTGGAAACGCCGCTCCAAAATGAAGCGGCGTTTCAGAATCTTAGTGCGTAAACTTTGGGTTGTCGCGTTTGAAAACCTTACGCAGCTTTTTTCTTGCGACGTGTCAGGCCAAGACCGCCAAGGGCTGTGCCCATGAGCAAGATGCCTGCTGGCAGTGGAACAGCCGCCATCGCTGCGATGTAATAGTCTGTGCCATCGTGACCGAACTGAATGGAGCTTACGCCTGTAAGGGTTGTCGCAACAGCGTCCGCAAACGTGATGGTTTGCAATGTGCCGCCGTTGATCGCCCATTGCAGGGTTGCAGTCGGGGCAACGCTGGGGAGTGGTCGGTGTTTGTCGTTGTAGAACGAAAAGCCGCTCAGATCGATCACTTTGTCAAAGGATAGGTCAAGGTTTTCGCCAGCCGTCAAGTTGTCGTCATTGCCAGGATCGCATTGTGCACCTGAATCAATAACAGCGCAAACGCCCAGTCCTGCTGGCAAGCCGCCGCTGAGATCATCAAAGTAAGCAAACGCGTCATTGCCGTTGGCTGTCGCGTTGAACGTCGTTCCAATGCCGCCGAAATCCAAAGTCATTCCGTTGACCACGCCACGCTCGTTGTTTGCTGCCTCAGCGACAAAATCAAACGTAGCGGCCCCGGCTGCCGAGGACATTGCGCCCACGAACAAGGCAGCTGTCAGTGTTTTCATCATTTTTCAGTTCCCTTAACTGGTTATCATATTCGGCTCAGACCAAGAGCGGTGCCTGTGGCGCGCTCCTCCCCCCAGGGAATATGGCAAAAACCTGCCGACTATGTGGCAGAATTAGGGCGGGGCTAAAATGGGATTGATTGCAACCTATGGAATTAGTTTTCAAAAGGAAATTCGGGTGTTTTCGACTTGCGGGCAAGCATTGAAACAATTGTTCGTTAAATCGAGTTAAATCATGAGTTTAAGTTATTACAGTTGTGATAGTCGACACAATTGAGATTCGGTTTCGTGCTATATCTGCAACGGAGTTTCGGAGATGAAAAAATAGACAATGCATGAAAATTTACCTCATTGTTGTGGATGCAAGAACAATGATTGGTCGAGACGATTCTTATTATGTTGGCTAATTATTGCCGATAGCTATGAGGGCTATTGCTTTTTCCAAGATTTGTATTGGCCGGATTCTCACTACATCCGGTGGAGGGGTCGCGATTGCACACAGGATTTTGCGGCGGGCTACAGAGGCCGGCTTTTGCTGATGAGCCTTCGGGTGCTGAGGCGTAGCCCGGTTTCGATGGTTGATAGCTGCGTTTGAGTGCTTGACATGAAAAAGCGCCGCCCGAGGTGCGGACGGCGCTTGATTTCGAGTTTGTCCGGATTTTTTTAGCCGAGGCTGCTGTCGATGCCTTTGCAGGCTTCAACCAGCCCTTTTACGGCTTTGACCGAGTTGTCGAACATCGCTTGCTCGTCTTTGCTCATCTTGATTTCGACGACGCGCTCAATGCCGTCTTTGCCGATCACGGTTGGAACGCCAACGTAAAACCCGTCGAGCCCGTAAGCGCCATCAACATGTGCGGCACAGGGCAACAGGCGCTTTTGGTCTTTCAGATAGCTTTCGGCCATTTCAATGGCTGAGGTTGCAGGCGCATAGAACGCCGACCCGTTGCCAAGCAGCCCTACGATTTCGGCGCCGCCGTCGCGGGTGCGTTGCACGATCGCGTCCAGTTTTTCTTGTGTGGTCCAGCCCATATCGACCAGATCCGGCAGTGGGATGCCTGCAACCGTCGAATAGCGCACCAGTGGTACCATCGTATCGCCGTGGCCGCCCAAAACGAAGGCTGTGACGTCTTTCATAGATACATCAAATTCGAGGCTCAGGAAGTGGCGGAAGCGCGCGCTGTCCAGAACGCCAGCCATCCCGCAGACTTTGTTGTGCGGCAGACCTGAAAATTCACGCAACGCCCAAACCATGGCGTCCAGCGGGTTGGTGATGCAGATTACAAAGGCGTTCGGCGCGTGGGCTGCGATGCCTTCGCCAACGGATTTCATGACCTTGAGGTTGATGCCCAAAAGATCATCGCGGCTCATCCCGGGTTTGCGGGGAACGCCTGCGGTGACGATGCAAACGTCCGCGCCTGCGATGTCGGCGTAATCTGTGGTGCCTTTCATAGTGACGTCGAATTTGCCGGATGGACCGGCCTCAGCGATGTCGAGCGCCTTGCCCTGTGGGGTGCCGTCAGCAATGTCAAACAATACGACATCGCCGAGCTCTTTGAGCGCGACGAGGTGGGCCAATGTGCCACCAATCTGGCCTGCGCCGATGAGGGCGATTTTGGGACGTGCCATGAAAGTATCTCCGGAATGGTTTGAATTTCCGCCGTTGCCTAGTCCTTTCAAAGCAATCACGCAAGGGTTGCTGCGCCGCGGCACTGAGAGAGGCTTGATCTATCAAAAGGCAGACAGGCCCGCTAAACCAGAGATGACACAAGTAATTAAGGGTGCGTTAATGCTGGTTCTGGATGCCGCGTTTTTTGCAATCGCGGGGCCTGCTGTGGTGTTTGCGGGGATTTCTAAGGGGGGATTCGGGTCCGGAGCCGCCTTTGCGGCGTCGTCGATTCTGGCGCTTGTGGTCGACCCGGGCCTTGCGCTTGGGGTGATGCTGCCGATGCTTTTGCTGATCGATTTGGTCACGCTGCGCCCGTACTGGAAGACTTGGAGCTGGCCGGACGCAAAGCTGCTGGCCCTTGGCGGGGTGCCGGGGGTCGCTTTGGGGGCTGCGCTTTATAGTGTTGCCAATGCCGATGTGCTGCGACTGCTGATCGGGGGCATATCGGTCGCGTTTGTGATCTGGCAGTTGGGTCGTGCGCAGGGGTGGATCCGCATCGGTGGCGCCCCGATGCCAGCATGGGGCGGCGCTTTGGCTGGGTGCGTTGCGGGTTTCACAAGTTTTGTGAGCCACGCAGGCGGGCCAGTTGCTGCGGTTTATCTGCTGACACGCGGCCTTAAAAAGACCGAGTATCAGGGAACGACCGTACTTGTTTTTGGAGCGATCAATGTTGTGAAATTTGTACCCTACACGTTTCTAGGGCTTTTCACGGCGCAGACTTTACTGGCCAATCTGGCGCTGGCGCCTTTTGCCCTGCTGGGGGCCTGGCTTGGGGTCAAAGCGCATATGCTTGTCCCCGAACGTCTTTTCTTCGCCATTACTTACACCCTGCTGATCGTCACAGGCTGTAAGCTGATTTGGGACGGGCTGACCTGAGTATCAGGCGTCATCACCCGCCGCTGGTAGGTTTTCTGCCATTTCTTCAAAGGCTTGGCCGGATGCGATCAGGCACGTGGTGCCATTCGCGTTGGTGACCGTGATTGTCCAGCTGCCTTCGGTGCTGGCAAACACTTCGATCACTGCGTTGTTGGTGCCAAGCCCCATGGACTGGCGTGTTTCGCCGTAGCGTTCGGCCAATCGGTGCACGACCGTATCGCGCGGGCCGCAGGCAGTTTGCGCAGATAGGGTGGTTGCAAACAGGGGTGTTACGACCAGTGCCAAGGTCAATTTCATCATGAGTGTATTCATTTGAGTTGCCTTTCGTTGATGCTTTGACCGTTGCACAACAGCTGTTGCACTTGCGTTAACGCGGCGTCCTTTTGTTCTTTTTCTGCGTTGCGGCGCGATTGGTCTTGAATTTTTCAGCAATTAATGACCTTTGGGGCGCAACTTTATTGCTGGAGATACCTATGCCTATCGCGCGCCCGACCCGTTCTGTGTTGTACATCCCTGCGTCCAAGCCGCGGGCGATTGAAAAAGTGCGCGGCTTGCCCGTGGATGCCATTATCTTCGATCTCGAAGACGCGGTAACCGCTGACGAAAAACCCGCTGCCCGTTCCACCTTGGCTGAAGAGATTGAAAAGGGTGGTTTTGGAGCGCGTATGAAGATTGTCCGGATCAATGCGCTTGATACCGAATGGGGTGTTGAGGATGCAAAGGCCGCGGCTCAGCTGGATGTAGATGCCATTTTGTTGCCAAAGGTGGGCACTCCTGCCGATTTGGACGCGCTTGCCAAGATCACCGGTGACATTCCGCTTTGGGCGATGATGGAAAGCCCCAAGGGGATGCTGAATGCGCCTGATATTGCTGCGCATCCCAAGCTGAAAGGCATGGTCATGGGCACCAATGATCTGGCCAAAGACTTGCAAACCCGCGACCGCGCGGACCGTTTGCCGTTGATGACGTCGCTTGGGATTTGTTTGCTTGCGGCTAAGGCCGAGGGCACCACCATTGTCGATGGTGTGTACAACAAGTTCAAAGACGATGAAGGCTTGAAGGTCGAATGCGATCAAGGCCGTGACATGGGGTTTGACGGCAAAACGCTGATCCACCCCGCTCAGGTGGATGTGACCAATGACGCCTTTGCCCCGACCGAGGCCGAGATTGATCTGGCCCGTCGTCAGATTGAAGCCTTTGCCGAGGTTGAGGCCAGCGGGCAGGGTGTCGCCGTCGTCGATGGCAAGATCGTTGAGAACCTTCATGTTGCCACCGCCCGCGAAACACTGGCAAAGTCAGAGGCGATTGAGGCAATGAAAAGCGAGCTTTCGAAATGATCCTTCTGATCCTTGGGGTGCTGATTTGGGCCGGTGCCCACTATTTCAAACGGCTGATGCCAGAACGCCGCGCTGCGATGGGCGAAGCGGGTAAGGGTGTTGTCACCGCAGGGTTGGTCGTGTCCTTGTTGCTGATGATTTTTGGCTATCGCATGGCCGAGTTCATTCCTGTCTGGAACCCGCCGAGCTTTTTCATCTATATAAACAACCTTCTGATGTTGCTTGCCTTTTTCCTGTTTGGTGTCAGCGCCACTACGGGCCGTTTGCGCGGTGCGATGCGTCATGCTCAGCTGACTGCGGTAAAGGTGTGGGCTGTGGCGCATTTGCTGGTGAATGGCGATCTGGCCTCGATCATCTTGTTTGGTGGTATGCTGGCTTGGGCCATCGGGTCCGTCATTTTGATCAACCGCGCCGAGACGTGGACCCGTCCTGAACCTGGCGATCCTAAGAAGGATGTTGTTTTGGTTGTGATCACGCTGGTCAGCTTCACCGTGGTCGCGGGCATCCACTATGCGCTGGGCGTGTCGCCCTTTGGCGGCTGAAAGGCATTGATATGATCCTGTATCGCTTCCTCTCGGAAGAGGACACATCCGCGTTTTGTCATAAGGTCACGGACGCATTGAACAAAGGTTGGGTCTTGCATGGCAGCCCGACCCAAACATGGGACCACAAAGCGGGCATTATGCGCTGTGGTCAGGCTGTCACGAAGCAGGTCGACGGCACCTATACCCCTGATACCAAGCTAGGACAGCATTGATGGCGAAGACGAATTCCGGCCGCTTTTTTGAAGACTACAGCATTGGTCAGGTCATTGATCATGCAGTGCCGCGCACTGTGAAAATGGGAGAGCGTGCATTGTATCATGCGCTTTATCCTGCGCGGCACGCTCTTTATTCATCGGATCAGTTTGCGCAAGACTGTGGCCTGCCGTTCAGCCCACTTGATGATATGATCGCCTTTCATGTGGTCTTTGGCAAAACCGTGCCGGATGTGTCTTTAAATGCGGTGGCCAATCTGGGCTATGCGCAGGGCCGTTGGCTGGGGCAGGTCTGGCCCGGAGATACCCTGCGTGCGACGTCTGAAGTTATTGGATTGAAACAGAATTCCAACGGAAAGACCGGTGTTGTCTATGTCAGGTCCAAGGGCTTGAACCAACACGATGAGGTCGTGTTGGACTATGTCCGCTGGGTGATGGTGCGCAAGCGTGATGCGGATGCGCCAGCCCCTGAGACGGTTGTTCCTGATCTGCAGGATGTCGTAGATCCTGCAAGCATTGCCATCCCAAAGGGTCTTAATTTCACCAACTATGATTTCACGCTGGCCGGAGAGCCGCACCGCATGTCTGACTATGAGGTCGGCGAGCAGATCGACCATGTGGATGGCGTCACCATCGAAGAAGCCGAGCATATGATGGCGACGCGGCTTTGGCAGAACACGTCCAAGGTACATTTTGACGTCAACGCGCGGCCTGATGGCACGCGGCTGATCTATGGCGGGCATGTTATTTCGATGGCCCGTGCCTTGTCTTTCAACGGCTTGGCCAATGCGCAGATGGTGGTTGCCTTGAACGGCGGTGCCCATGCGAACCCCTGTTTGTCCGGCGATACGGTTTATGCATGGTCTGAGGTTTTGGATAAGGCCGAGACCGCAGCCCCTGGCGTTGGTGCCATCCGGCTTCGTTTGGTGGCGACTAAGGGTCATGCGCCCACTGTGTTGCGGGGCGAGGACGGCAAGTACGCACCAAATGTGTTGCTTGATTTGGATTACTGGGCTTTGATGCCTGCATGATAAAACAGTTTTTGACTGCATCCGTCTTTGCGGCCGTGACAACAACGGCTCAGGCTCAGTCCGTTTGTGAAATGAGCGGCGCCGTTCCGGTTCCCTTGTTTGAACAAGCCAAAGCCGCTTTCCTGCGCGAAGATTTCGACGGTTTTGCGGCTGTCACGACAGAAGTGATGGGCAACAACGGGCGCGCCCTTGATGCGCCCTTGAAGCAGCTGCGCGGGCTTATTCCAAACGGTTTTGACGGCTGTCAGACGATTGTTCAGCGCCGTGATGTTGGTGGAATGATTCAAGAGGTTTCGACCTTTACCCTGCGCGGGCAGGCCTTTCCGATATCCGTTTATCTGCTGGCCATCCCGATCCGGGGTGAGATGAAGATCGGCTATGTCGGGTTCAACACGTCACTGGTGTCGGTTCTGGAGAACCTCAAATAGCATCCTCGCCCTCTGTCACGTAGATTTGACGTGTGATCGCCTAAGACCTGCTGTTAGCGTGGTCGCTATGCGGTCTGCTGTTTTTGCCTTTGCTTTGTCTGCTCAATCGGCCTTTTCCTGTGATCTGGCGCTGGTTTTGGCTGTTGATGTGTCTGGGTCTGTGGA
>CAZWSE010000123.1:0-911 GCA_964636575.1 uncultured Sulfitobacter sp.
CCGCGGCCCATTGTGCTGCGGCCGGATTTGGTTTTGGCCTCTGAAACGGCTTCAATCGCGGATTGACGCGCGAGGGGGTCGTCTGAGACGGCGAGTTCGACCGCTTCCAGCCGTTTGACTTCGTCCCGCAGTCTTGCTGCTTCCTCAAATTCAAGGTTTTCCGCAGCTTTGCGCATGTCTGTCCGCAGGCCGTCGAGGACTGCCAGCAGGTTGCCGCCATAGCCCTTGTCGACCGTGGCCGTCACGCGGTTCATGTCGACGTCGCCTTTGTAGAGCCCTTGCAGGATGTCTTCGACGTTTTTCTTGATCGTTTGCGGGGTGATCCCGTGTTCTTCGTTGTATGCGATCTGTTTGGCGCGGCGGCGGTCTGTTTCTGCGAGTGCCCGTTCCATCGAACCTGTGATCCGGTCTGCGTACATGATGACCCGACCTTCGGCGTTGCGCGCGGCGCGGCCGATGGTTTGGATGAGGCTGGTTTCAGAGCGCAAGAACCCTTCTTTGTCCGCATCAAGGATTGCGACCAGCCCACATTCGGGGATGTCCAAGCCTTCGCGCAGCAGGTTGATCCCGATCAGCACGTCAAACGCGCCCAAGCGTAGGTCGCGCAGGATTTCGATCCGCTCGATCGTGTCGATGTCGGAATGCATATAGCGCACGCGGATGCCTTGTTCGTGCATGTATTCGGTCAGGTCTTCGGCCATGCGTTTGGTCAGTGTTGTCACCAACACGCGGTAGCCGTCGGCGGCGACTTTGCGCACTTCGTCCAGTAAATCATCGACCTGCATATCGACCGGACGGATTTCGACCATTGGGTCTAAGAGGCCCGTGGGGCGAATGACCTGTTCTGTGAAGACGCCGCCTGTTTGTTCGACTTCCCATTTCGCAGGGGTAGCGGACACAAAGACCGATTG
>CAZWSE010000123.1:940-7703 GCA_964636575.1 uncultured Sulfitobacter sp.
TACCGGAGGGCAGCCGGAACCCGTGTGCAGCCAGCGTGAATTTGCGCCGGTAGTCGCCTTTGTACATGCCGCCGATTTGCGGGACGGAGACGTGGGATTCGTCTGCGAACACAATGGCATGATCGGGGATGAATTCGAACAGGGTGGGGGGTGGCTCGCCCGGTGCGCGCCCTGTCAGATAACGGCTGTAGTTTTCGATCCCGTTGCACACGCCTGTGGCTTCCAGCATTTCGAGGTCGAAGTTGGTGCGTTGTTCCAGCCGCTGCGCTTCGAGCAGTTTGCCGTCGTTGACCATTTGGTCCAACCGCGTTTTGAGCTCTTTTTTGATGCCGATGATGGCCTGTTGCATGGTCGGCTTGGGTGTCACGTAGTGGCTGTTGGCGTAGATGCGGACCTGTTGCATCGTGCGGGCTTTTTCGCCGGTGAGCGGGTCAAATTCGGTGATGGATTCCAGCTCTTCTCCGAAGAACGATAGCCGCCATGCCCTGTCTTCGAGGTGAGCCGGAAAGACCTCAAGGCTGTCGCCGCGCACACGGAAGGTGCCACGTTGAAACGCCGCGTCGTTGCGTTTGTAGGCTTGGGCTACCAGATCTGCGATGACTTGTCGTTGATCGTAGGATTTTCCGGCGTGCAGATCTTGGGTCATGGCGCCATAGGTTTCGACGCTGCCGATGCCGTAGATGCATGATACAGACGCCACGATGATGACGTCGTCCCGTTCCAACAAGGCCCGCGTCGCGGAGTGCCGCATCCGGTCGATCTGTTCGTTGATCTGGCTTTCTTTCTCAATGAAGGTGTCGGATCGGGCGACGTAGGCTTCCGGTTGGTAATAGTCATAATAGCTGACGAAGTATTCGACGGCATTGTCTGGGAAAAACCCTTTGAATTCGCCGTAAAGTTGAGCGGCCAGCGTTTTGTTTGGTGCGAGGATAATCGCTGGCCTTTGGGTTTGTTCGATCACTTTGGCCATTGTGAAGGTCTTGCCGGTGCCCGTCGCACCGAGCAGAACCTGATCGCGTTCACCGGCTTCGACGGCTTCGGACAGTTCTGCGATGGCGGCGGGTTGGTCGCCTGCGGCCTCAAATTCTGTTTGCATCTTGAAGGCGATACCCCCTTCAAGCTTGGGGCGCTCCGCCACATCGGGGGCCGGATTCGCAAGAATATCGGTGGCTTCGGATTTGTCTGAATGAGCGTATGGCATGGCAATGTTCCTCTGGGTGCCCAATGTGATCTGTTTCTGTTCTGGTTCAAGGGCAAAGTTGCAACAGGGCCGTTTGAACACAACCAGAGGTTGACAAAATGTCGCACCCTGTCTTTTTGTCAATTTTTTCAGCGATTTATGTGTACTCTCGGTCACAACTCAAAAATTGACGCTGTTTAGCGTGAAAATTAAACTTGTGTACATGTTCTTTTGCTATCTAAGGTGTAATGGCATGCAATGGATCTTGGCCGCTTGCCGGTTGACGCAACACCCAACTCTCGCGTCCCGCTCTCCGGTTGGCGGCCAAGATTTCGCATGGCATTGCTCGTCTCATCGTACCAACTCGGTTTGCACCCTATAAATACGGTACGATAGACTTGCATGATGTCACGCCTGTGCTCATATACGCACAGCTTTTCGGAGATTTGCCCATGCAAGCACGCATTTTTCAACCTGCCCGTACGGCGATGTCGTCGGGAACCGCGAAAACCAAGCACTGGGTGTTGGAGTTTACCCCCGATGCCGCCCGCGAAGTTGACCCTTTGATGGGGTGGACGTCGTCTTCTGATACGCAGTCCCAAGTGCGCCTGACGTTCGAGACCAAAGAGGCGGCGTTGGAATACGCGGCTGACAATGGAATTGACGCCAGTGTGACCGAACCCAAAAAGCGCCGCGCGAATATTCGTGCTGGTGGTTACGGCGAAAACTTTGCGACAAACCGGCGTGGGGCATGGACGCACTAACGGTTGGCCCGGCCCGCGCGACGGATCGCGGCGTTGCCGCATTGATTGCCACGCATTTCGATTTGATGCGGAGTTCTTCGCCTGAGGAAAGCTGTCACGTTCAACCCGCAGACGCGCTTGAAGAAGATGATGCATTCTTTGTTGCTGCCAAACGCGGTGAAACGGTTCTGAGTATCGGGGCGTTTAAGCAGATTGGCCCAGATCACTGTGAGATCAAATCCATGCATACCCATGTCGATGCACGGGGGCAGGGGTTGGCTTTGCTTGTTTTGCGCGCCTTGATTTCCGAGGCGAAGGCCCAAGGCATGGTGCGGGCAAGTCTGGAGACTGGATCAGATGCCTTGTTTGCGCCTGCGCGTCGTTTGTACCAATCCGAGAGCTTTGAGATCTGCGCACCTTTTTGCGATTATGTCGAAGACCCGCTTTCGGTCTTTATGACACGGCTCTTGTAAGCTGCTGGTCTTGCCTCGCGCGTCGTTTCGCGGCATGAACAGCACCAAGCGGTCCCATAGCTCAACTGGATAGAGCATCTGCCTTCTAAGCAGAGGGTTTCAGGTTCGAGTCCTGATGGGATCGCCAATTTGGAAACAATCACCGTACCTGAATGCGCATTTGTGCCGGTAAACAGGTCGTTACTACAAGTTTGTTGTCACAATGGGTAATGAGCGGTTAAGACCCTAAAACTAAGAGGAATCGGCCGTTTCGGCACCTTTGACGTTGTTAAATTGAACACTGCTTGCTGCAAAAGCATTGGTTTTGACGTCGTGGATGCCTAAGTACTAGTAAGACATTAAGCGTGGCGCAGCTCGTCACGTCGTCTTGTGAGATTACGGTTGAGAGTGAAATTTTTGGAGGCGACGGTAGCGCTATGACACCTACAAACGGCAATGACATCATCACGGTTGGCGTAGTTACGGAAATTGTTGACGCTTTGGCGGGCGACGATCTTATTCGTGTGCTTGCAGGTGGTGCGACGGATCACACCCTGGAAGGCAACACCGGAACGGATGAGGTTCGCTTTATCTTTGACGGTACAGATCAGGCGATTTCTGCCCAGAACATGGCGATCACCGGATTTGAAACGCTTGGGCTTGAGTGGGACAGCGCCAGCAGTGGCTCGCCCGGAACGGTGACCTTTGATGACGACCAATTCACCTTCTCAACCGTCAACTTTGACGCGGGCCAGACCCGTGGCCTGCAAGTGAACGTGTTGATCGACGGCGCAGTAACTCGTGATTTTTCGAACATCACGGCCTCTTCTTATACAGCCGGCAAAGATGACTTCTTCTTTTTCGCGGACAATGACGCCCA
The DNA here is from genome assembly GCA_964636575.1 of uncultured Sulfitobacter sp. Lineage (GTDB taxonomy): Bacteria > Pseudomonadota > Alphaproteobacteria > Rhodobacterales > Rhodobacteraceae > CAZWSE01. Next base: position 4,196 of record CAZWSE010000123.1, read on the forward strand.
AATCATCACCGGTACCGACTATGACGATACCTTTGATACCGCTGATGGCAATGACCGGATCAATGCGGGCGCAGGTGACGATACAATCTTTGGTCAAGGTGGTGACGACATTATCAACCCTGGCACAGGCGAGGATGTCATTCTGGGCGGGTCCGGCGTTGACGCGGTGACCTACTTTGATTCCGCACATGCGATCAGCGCCCGTTTGGATTTGGGCGAGATCACTGTGAACGGAGAAGTCGACCAGATCAGCAGCATTGAAAACGTAACAGCTTCTGTGTTCGCGGACTATTTTATCACAGATGCCGCAGACAACCGAATCCGTACATTGGGCGACTATGACTGGGTCGTCGGCAGTGACGGCAACGACTACTACGATGGTGGCACCGGTCAGGACATGATTTCCTACCAGAACGCATCAAGCGGTGTGACTGTAAGCCTTGAGCAAGGTCGCGGTCTTGCTGGTCAAGCCGCAGGCGACCGTTATGTCAGCGTCGAGCGTGTCACCGGATCGTCTTTTGTCGATACGCTTTACGGTTCCGAAGGCAGCGAAGACCTGCGCGGTCTTGGCGGCTATGACAACTTCTTTGCGATGGGCAATGCCTCTGGCACCGACAAAGACCGGTTCTACGGAGGCGATGGCTTGGATACGGTGAGCTACATTCAAGCGACTTCTGCCGTCGAAGCTTCGTTGCTTTTGGGCCGCGGGATTTCCGGTTGGGCCAGCCGTGATCTTTATTTCGACATTGAAAACCTGAACGGATCGAACTTCAACGACACCCTGACAGGCGACAATGGCCGGAACCAGATCGTTGGTTTCAGCGGCAATGACGATATCAATGCCAATGGCGGAGTGGACCGGATCACCGGTGGCAGCGGCAACGACGACATCGATGGTGGGTCCGGTTATGACTATTCGTTCTACCTTGGTGCGCAGGCCGACTACACAATCACGACGAACGGCAACACCACGACTGTCACGGCAAATGCCAACAACGATGGTGTGGATACTTTGACCAACATCGAAGAGCTGGTGTTCAGCGATGGCAGTCTGTTGATCTAAGGCGCTGTCCTTAAACGATTTTGCGATGCGGCTGCTCCTGCTTGGGGCGGCCGTTTTGCGTTGGTGCATCCCTGTGAATGAGAGAAGCTGTTGCTTTGGCTGCCATGTCGTCGCGCGCATGCCTAAGAACATCACAATTTCCTAAGAGGTAAGTCTGAGGCGCTTAAGAGCATACTTCGCTTGGCATTCGGACATCTGTCCAATGGAAAGAAAAACGCCTCATGTTTAATAAACCATACGAATACTGGTTCGCTGTGATCGGAGGGGCTCTTTACGTTTATCTCAAACACAAAGACCAGCCTGTGGTCCATCGATTACTGATGGTCGTTGTTTCGACGTTTGTTGGTCTCTCAATAGCGCCCGATATCGGTCGGTGGGCGGGGACGAGCGAAATGTTTACGACCCTAATTTGCATAACGGTCGGGTATCTGGTTCTGGACTTTGCAAGCGCACTGTTCTCGGACACGAGCTACCTGAAGGATTTGCTGAAAGGAAAGATCGGCAAATGATTGAGACTCCTAGATTAAGACACCTGAAACAAGCTTGGGACCGTCACAAAACCCTAGATACGTTGATGATTGTGGTCGCATGCATTCTGTTCTCCTCTCTTGCTGTTATGAGCCGTCCGGCCCCTAACGAGCTGATTGTCGAGAGGTTGGAATTTCACGATGGACATTTTTTTCAATACGTCCGCCCGACCCAAACCGAAACGATCCTGGGTCAATGGGCGGCTGAGATCGTGACCGCTGAGGGTGACGGTGTCTGCAGCGGCGGCGGGACGGCCCCTTACGAGATCAAGGAACACCCCAAAAAGATGGACCCTGATTACTGGACTGGTGACACCTGTCATTTGATCGAAGGTCAGATTTACGTCGCAAACGCCGTTTGGCAATGGATCGGCGAAAAGGGCTATTCCCACAGAATATCGCGGTCTTTGACCTTCCGGTATGAAGCCGAACGGCCTTGATCCTGGCCCCAAGGGTCGTCGGATCATCACAGCATAACGCAAATGAAATGCGCTGCGGTCAGATGCCGTGGCGCATTTTACGTTTGACTTGGCTCCCTTAGCGTCGCTTCCCAAGAATGGCCGCTGTTGTTGCTACCATAATGGCCAGACTGAGAGCTGCTTTTGATATTTGTTCCATTGTGCCTTCGATAAGCCATGCGTGCAGGATAGTGCCCCCGACGATTCCGATTGCCAGCGCTATGTGTAGCCGTCGCCATGTGATCGCGCGCAGTTTACGTCGGAAATTTGCCAGAACGCCTGCGCCGAACACCCCCCACATTGCCAGAACGCCCCAGATCGAGAATGGCGTTGGTGATGTGAACGTCAGGACGTCAATCACATCTGGGGGGCTTGTGATCCATAGCCCGCCGATGTGCACGATGATCCCAAAGATCAAAAATATGCCCATCCAGCGGTGGAGCTTTCGGCTCGTTCGCAAGGCGAGCCCCGGCAAGTATCCCGCCGCCAGCATAGGTTGGATCAGCAAAATACACATGGACGCTATGCCCGCGAGCCCTGCAATTATGTAGATCGGGTCGCGGTAGGCCAAAAGCGGGCTGATCGCCGAAAGTGCTAAGGGCACTGCGATCATAAAGATCAATGCGCCCCAGCTTAGGGTGATGCGTCTGCGTGTGGCTTGTGTGCTCACACCGGTTCGAGCACGAAGTCTACGTTCAGGGTTGTGTCTTTTGCGCTGTTCATGATGGGGCGGAGGAACACGGTTTTGTAGTCCTCGCTGTCGTAGGCCAAATGCCCGTGCGGTTGCCCGAAAGCTGGCACGATTTGCGGCATTTCAAGCCTGAAGACCCCGTTCGCATCGGTAAGTGTTGCGCCGTGGCTGTGCGGGTCGCGTTCGTGGCCTTCTGTGGTATGCGCCCAAATCTGGATCCGTTGCCCTTCGAGCGGTGCGCCATCCCCTGCGCGGCGCACGGTTCCGGTCATCCAGAAACCCCCGCCGCCGATCCGGTCTACGATGGGCGCGCCTGGTCTGTAGTTGTTCGACCCACCGCGCATGGTCGGCGTGGCTGCAAGGCTTTGCGCTTGGCTTGGCAAAAGAAGTCCTGACGCGCCGGTTATAAGTGCTGCCCCTGATGTTGCCAAAAGGGTGCGCCGTGTCGGATTGGCGTTTGTCATCTGCGGGTCTCCCTTTGGTGCGGCTCTGCACAGTAGTTTAATGTTGTTTTACGGAATTTCGAGGGAATGGTTCGTTTGAGCAGAGTCGATCATCTTCACATGTGTGAGAGATCATGTGCGATTAGGCGGTTTTGCGTTCGGGAATTGGAAGTTATGGTGCTGTGAGGGAGGATTGAACTCCCGCACTCGGCGTATCCCTCAGGGGTGCGTAAAGTCGGGACCGGACCTATCTATCAGGACTGAAATGGTATTCGGGAATTGGAAGTTATGGTGCTGTGAGGGAGGATTGAACTCCCGCACTCGGC
>CAZWSE010000124.1:0-7861 GCA_964636575.1 uncultured Sulfitobacter sp.
TACATCGAAAAGCGCCGTTTGACCTTGGCCTGACTTTGCCTATTCTGGACTCATCCCAAAAACGGTTTGGCTATGCGCAGATGCCCAGAGCTGTCTAAAGTAGGGGCAGGAGTGGGAAATGGAATCACTGACGTTAACGCTTGAGATGACTGTGGTCTTAGGACTGCTGGCGTTCACGGTGTTATTGTTTGTGTCCGAGATCGTCCGCATTGATTTGGCCGCCGTGTTGGTCATGGTCTTGTTAGGGGGGCTGAGCTATCTGCCTGGTCTGGCAAACCTCGCGGATGTGTCAAACCTGTTCACTGGTTTTTCGTCCAATGCCGTTATGTCCATTGTTGCGGTGATGATCATTGGGGCAGGGCTGGATAAAACGGGGCTGATGTCCAAGGTTGCCGCCCTGATCCTGAAACGCGGCGGTACGACAGAAGGCCGGATCATTCCTATTGTGTCTGGCGTGGTCGGCATTATCAGTTCGTTCATGCAAAACGTGGGCGCTGCGGCGCTGTTCTTGCCCGTGGTCAGCCGGATTTCAGCACGCACCGATATTCCGATGAGCCGCTTGCTGATGCCGATGGGGTTCTGCGCGATCCTTGGCGGCACTGTGACGATGGTCGGATCCTCGCCGTTAATCTTATTGAATGACCTGCTGATCGCGTCCAATGACACCCTTCCTGCGGACCAGCAGATGGAGCCCTTTAGCCTGTTTTCCGTCACGCCCATCGGGCTGATGCTGGTGACGACGGGGGTTTTGTACTTCGTGCTCTTCGGGCGTTGGGTTTTGCCGGCGCAACGGTCCAAGGGTGAAGACGCAGGCTCGGCGCGGTCGGTGCAGGCCTATATTGAAAACACATATGGGTTGCGCGCTGATATGTTTGAGGTCCGTGTTCCCGAAGGCTCCATTCTGATCGGGCATACGCTGTCTGACATGATGGTGGCCCATCACATGTATATTCTGGGGACATCTTACCGCGGTAACAAGGTGATCGCGCCTATGGCGGACACCACCATTGAAGCGCCCGCCCGACTGGCGGTTCTTGGGTTGCGCCGCGTGGTTGAGGAAGAATTTGCGGAGCCTTACGGGCTTGAGATTATGCCTCAACTGGATGTCTTTGCGGATGATTTTGCGGCGACCCAGTCTGGTGTGGCCGAGGTCGTTGTTCCGCCGGGGTCAAGCGTGATTGGTCGCACGCCGATTGATTTGCGGTTGCGGTCCACCCACGGGTTATCACTGCTGGCCATTCATCGCGGTGCTGAAACTTTGAGCCACGTTGAGACCGAGGACCATGTGGCCACCCATATTGGTGCTGTGCCTTTGCAAGCGGGTGATACGGCGGTGGTGCATGTGCAATGGGACCGTCTGACCCGTTTGAAGGCGGACAAGGATTTTGTGGTCGTGACCTCTGATTTTCCGCAAGAAGAATTGCGTCCGCATAAGGTCGGTTGGGCTTTGGTGTTCTTCTTGATGGCCCTGTCTTTGATCCTGTTTTCCGATGTGCGTTTGTCCCTGTGCTTGTTGGCAGGCGCTGTCGGTATGATCCTGAGCCGCGTGTTGTCGATTGATGAAGCCTATGAGGCGGTCAGTTGGAGCACTGTGTTCTTGCTCGCCTCGTTGATCCCGTTGGGGCAGGCGGTTCAGAATACGGGCACCGCCGATTGGATCGCGGCCCATGTGTTGAACCTGCTGGATGGTTGGCCGCTGTGGTCCTTGCAAGCGGGGCTTGCTGTGCTGGCGACGGCCTTTACGCTTGTGATGTCGAACGTCGGTGCCACCGTTTTGCTGGTGCCTTTGGCCGTGTCGATTGCCATCTCCGCAGGCGGTGATCCGGCTGTCTTTGCCCTGACCGTCGCCATATCAACGTCCAACTCGTTTTTGATCCCGACCCATCAGGTTAATGCTTTGATCATGGGTCCTGCTGGATACCGCGTCATCGATTTTGTCCGCTCCGGCGGCATTATGACGGTTCTGTTTTTGATTGTCTCTTTGACCGGATTGAACCTTTTGTTCTGATGGATGGGTCAAGACCCATCTTACCAGTTTGAGTATTTTCAAAAGGGTAAAACGCGGGGTGGTTTATCCTAGAAGTCCGAGCCAGACCCAGACTGTCAGGATTGCGCTGCCCGTTGCGATCAGGACCGAGCTGGCCGCGACCCGTTTGGCCCGTCCGTACATATTGGCGAAGATATAGGCGTTGAACCCCGGGGCCATGGCGGCGGTGAGCACTGCGGACCGGAACCCGTCTTGCGGTAGGTTGAGCGCTGTTCCAAAAGCCCAGACCAATGCTGGATGCACCACAAGCGCAATCACGCAGACCATGCCGACGGCTTTGAGGTCGCCTTCGGGTTTGTATTGGATCAACACGCCCCCAAGCGCGAAAAGCGCGGCGGGCAGGGCGGCCCGCGAGATCAGGCTGAGCGCTTCGTCCAGCACAAAGGGCAATCCCGTTCCAGCGATGTTGACCACGAACCCCAGCCCGATCCCGAGGATCAGCGCGTTGCGGAACATGGCCCTGAAAACGGATGCAAAGACCTGTCGTCCGCCCTGGCCTCTGTGGCGTACAAATTCCATCACTGTGATCCCAAGTCCGTAGCAGAAGGGCGCGTGGATCGAGAGGATCGCGATATTGCCATCCAGCGCTTCTGCCCCGAAGGCCCGTTCCGTGATAGGCAGCCCCAGTAGGATTGAATTGGAGAAGAGGCAGCAAAATCCTATGGCCACGCAGTCTTCCCAGTCTCGTTTGAAGAGTATGCGTGCCCCGAAAAGGCCCAGCCCGAAGCAAATGAGCGCCCCTGCGTAGAAGCTGCCCAAGAGGGCTGGGTCTATCGCTGCTTTGAGGTCGATTTTGCTGACCGCTTGGAACAGAAGGCATGGAATTGCGAAGTTTTGTGAGAACCGCATGACCCCGTCGATGCCGCTGAGCGGGAACCATTCCCGCCAGACCGAGACATAGCCGAACCCGATCAGCAGAAAGACCGGCAGGATGACATCGAGGAGGATTTGCACGTGGCGGTCCCTTTGGTTGGCGTCGGATGCCTCCGGCGGGGATTTATTTGGAACAAAGAAGGTTAGCGCTGCGGAAAGTGGAGTGTCATTCCGTCATAGGCCGGTTGGATGTGGTCTGGTGTTTCGTCGTTGAGTGTTTCGTAGTCCAGATCGTTGTGCATATTGGTGAGCACCGCTGTGTCTGGCTGGACCTGTTCGATCCAGTCCAGTGTTTGCGACAGGTGTGAATGTGTCGGATGCGGGTCCCGTCTGAGGGCGTCCACGATCCAGCAGGTCAGGCCTTGCAGATGTGCCCATGCGGCCTCTGGAATTTGTGCCACATCCGGCAGATAGGCGATGTCGTTGAACCGGAATCCGAGCGCTTCGATCGAGCCGTGGTTGACCTCAAAGGGTGTGAAGGTGAGCGGCCCGCCCGCGCCGTCGATTGTCACATCCCCTTTGATCGTGTGCAGGTTCAGGATCGGCGGGTAGGGCGAATCCGGGGGCTGCACGAAGGCGTACCCAAACCGTGACAGCAGCGCGTTTTGCGTGTCACCGTCTGCCCAGACCGGCAGCCGCGCCCGCATGTTGAAGACGATCATCCGCAGGTCATCTATCCCGTGCACATGGTCTGCATGGCTGTGCGTGTAGAGCACCGCATCCAGCTTGCCCACGTCAGCGTTCAGCAGTTGGTTGCGCATATCGGGCGATGTGTCGATGAGCACGGTTGTTTTGTCTTCGCCTGCGATCCGTTCCACGAGGATCGAGCATCTTTGCCGTCTGTTCTTTGGGTTCTTCGGGTCGCAGGCCCCCCAGTGTCCGCCTAGGCGCGGCACACCGCCTGATGACCCGCAGCCTAGAATGGTGACTTTGATCTCGTCCGTCATGGCGTGGTCCATGCGGCCGCTTTGGTGAAGAGCCGTTCAAAGTTTGCCTGTGTTTGCGCCGCGAAATCGCCGTAGTCCATTTGAAAGGTGTCGGCTGCTTTGCGCGCTGTATGGGCCGTGTAGGCTGGCTCGTTCCGTTTGCCCCGATGGGGCGGTGGCGCGAGGTAGGGTGCGTCTGTTTCGACCAGTATCCGGTCGATAGGGGCGGCTGCGAAGATGTCTCGTAACTCTTGGGATTTGGGGAAGGCTGTGATGCCCGACATGGAGAGGTAAAACCCCAGATCAAGCGCCGCTGTCGCCAGTTTGGCCGAGCTTGAAAAGCAGTGCATCACGCAAGAATAGGCACCTTGCCCGTGTTCGTCGGATAGGATGCGGATCATGTCATCGTCCGCATCGCGGCTGTGAATGATCAACGGCAGGCCTGTGTCCCGTGCGACCGCAATGTGGGTTCGTAAGGACGCTTGCTGTGCTGCCGCACTTTCGGCGGTGTAGTGGTAATCAAGACCCGTCTCACCAATGCCGACCATCTTGGGGTGTTTGGTCAGGGCCAGAAGATCATCGTAGCTGGCTGTTGGTTCGGTCGCCACGCTCATCGGGTGGACGCCGGCGGCGTAGAACACGGGCGCATGGGCTTCAGCGATGGCGCGAACATTGGGTTCATTTCCCAGTTTCGTGCAGATCGTCACCATCCGGCTGACGCCTGCATCAATCGCATTTTGGATGATCTCATCCCTGCAATCGTCGAAGTCAGGGAAATCGAGATGGCAATGGCTGTCGGTTATCTGCGGATGATCGGTCATCAGGCCCTCGGGGTCAGCGGGCCAGCCCCGCGGCGGTGTCTTGGAGTTTGAAAAACGTATCTAGGACAAGGGCCGCAGGGTCAAGGTTGACCGCTTTGCCGTGGCGGGTGCGGCTGGTGATTTGGGTGGCGATGTCGGCCCAGGCCCGCGCTGCATGTGGGGTCGGGGACAAGCGGGTCAGCGTTGCGGCCTCACCTTGTGCGGCTTCGGGTGGGGGCGTGCCAGTTGCCCCTGTGCGGGCAAGTCGGGCAAGTGCGATATCCAGCAATGTCAGGATCAGATCGAAGGTATCGGCCCCGCCACGGGCAGCCGCTTTTTCCGCCAGCTTCATCGCCCCTTGCCGGTTGAGCCGTGGCAGCGTGTCGATCAACCCGATGATGTCTTTGTAGAGCGCCAGACCGTTTGCATTCAGCAACCGCACGGCTTCACCAACGGACCCGCCGGAAAGCTGTGACAGCGCGTCCGTGTCAACGCCGCCCGTTTCGATGCCGGTTTGCGCTAAAGCAGCCGCCATATCAGCGCCCGACAACGGATCAAGCCGCAGCACCCGACAGCGGGACTTGATAGTCGGCAACAACCGGCTGGGTTGATGGCTGAGCAACAGCATAGTGGTTTGGGCGGGCGGCTCTTCCAGCATCTTCAAAAGCGCGTTGGCCGCCGTCGCGTTCATCTCGTCGGCTGTGTCCACGATCACCACGCGGCGACCACCGTCTGCGACGCTCATGTGCAGGAAATGGGACAGATCGCGCACGTCTTCGGCGGTGATCATATCGCGCATTTTGTCTGTGGTCGGGTTCGGGGTGCGTTTGATGATCTTGAGCGAGGGCGAGGCATTGGCAGCGATCAGTTGCGCCTCTGGATGATCGAGGCTGATGTCCAAAGTTTCCGGCGGAGGCGGTGCGCCGAACATATCGTCCCCTGCGGGCGGTGTTGCGATCAGAAAGCGGGCGATCCGGTAGGCAAGCGTGGCTTTGCCAACCCCGCGCGGCCCTGTGATCAGCCAGCCGTGGTGTAGGCGGTCGGATGTGTAGGCGGTCAGAAAGTCGGCTTCGGCTTTCGGTTGTCCGATCAGATTATGTGTATCACGCGGATGCGCGGCCCCGTCTATTTGTGTGGGGTCAGGATGGGCTGTTGGCTCTTTCATGGGGTAAGCGCGGTCGTAACTGTCGCAATGACGTCTCGGGCCACCTCTTCGATGCTGCGCCCGCCGTCGATGGTGTGAAATCGGTCGCTGTATTCGGCGGCGAGATCCAAGAAGCCTTGCCGCATCTTAACCTGTAGGTCCTGACCGAAATCCTCAAACCGTTCCTCAACCGTGTTGCGCGACAATGCACGGGTCAGGCCGGTGGTGGGGTCCATATCAATCAGCACGGTCAGATCAGGCTCAACCCCGATCATGAGCGCATGCAACTGATCGACAGAGCCGCGCAGATCACCACGGCTGAGGCCTTGGTACATGCGGGTGCTGTCTGCAAAGCGGTCACAAATCACGATCTTTCCGGCCTCAAGGGCAGGGGTTATGGTGCGTTCCAGATGATCGCGGCGGGCTGCGGTGAACAGCAGAATTTCGGTTTCAGCGGACCAACGGTCGGGGTCGCCTTGCAGCACAAGGGCGCGTATTTCTTCGGCGCCGGGGCTGCCGCCGGGTTCGCGGGTCAGGACAACCTCATAGCCGTTAGCCGTCAAATGTTCGGCCAGCAGACGCGCTTGGGTGGACTTGCCGGATCCGTCGATGCCTTCGAAGGTAATAAACATGCCGCGACCGGCGCCCGTGTTCGCAGGTGTCACATCGCACCTTCAGCGTCGATGTTGAGACGGGTCAACAACAGGTTCGCAGCCGTGGTCATGCGCGACACAAAGCCACCGCGCGGCACGTCGGCTTCGGCCACAAGCGGGATGCGCGTCACAGGCAACCCTTCGGGGGCAATCACCAGTTCGGCCAGCGTGTCACCTTGCTTGATCGGGGCAGAGATAGGGCCGTTGTAGACCACTTCGGCTTTGGTGTCGGTCGGGGCGAGGGCGGGCATCAACAAGGACACATCCTCTGCTGTGACCAAGCCCACGGTGTCTTCCGCACCCATCCAGACCTGCGCTTGGGCAACGCGGGTGCCAGCAGTGGTCAATTTACGCTCGGAAAACTGGCGGAAGGCCCAGTTGACGATGGACTCTGATTCAGTGGCCCGCGCGTCTTGGCTGTCAATCCCAGAGATCACAAAGATCACGCGACGGTTGCCTTGAAGAGCAGACCCGGCAAGACCGTAGCCCGCTTCCTGAGTATGGCCCGTCTTTAGCCCGTCCGCACCAATACCTAGGTTCAACAGCGGGTTGCGGTTGCGCACGTTTTGAGGGGCGCGGCCATCGAATTCAAACCGTGTCTCAGCAAACATAGGGTAGAATTCAGGGAAATCGGTGATCAAACGGTTCGCGAGCAATGCCAGATCGCGCATCGACATGCGGTGGCCTTCTTGGGGCCAGCCGTTTGAATTGGTGAAGGTAGAATTGGTCATGCCCATGTTGACCGCGCGTGTGGTCATGAAACGGGCAAAACCGGCTTCTGTGCCGTCAGGCGACAGGGCTTCGGCCAGAACCACGCAGGCGTCATTGCCCGACAGCACGATGATCCCGCGGATCAGGTCGCTAACGGTGACCCGATCGGTGGTGTCCAGAAACATGGTCGACCCGCCATAAGACATGGCCTTGGCCGAGACACGCAGCTTTTCATCTAAAGACAGCCGCCCGTCGCGGATTGCCTCAAAGGTCACGTAAAGGGTCATCAGCTTGGACATAGACGCAGGCGGCAAGGGTGTGTCCGCGTTCTTGTCGAGCAAGATCGTGCCGCTGGTTTGGTCGATAACAAAAGCCGCCTTGGCGCGTGTTTCAAACGCATCTGCGGGCAGGGCACCCCCCAGAGCAAGTGCGGCGATCAAAAGAATTGTGCGCAACATAGTCCGAGGGGTGTCCTTTGGTTAGTTGGTGACAGCGTAGGCGTCAGAGAAACCTTCGGCCTTGATCTTTTTCAGCAGGCTGGCGCGTTCCGATGTGGATTGCGCAGGGCCGACCAGAACCCGCCAGAAGGCTTTGCCATTGGCGGATTGTTTTTTCACTGTTGGCACGATGCCTGCATTGCGCATCACGTTTGCGGTGCGCTGGGCATTGGCTTCAACACTGAAGATACCAAGCTGGATGAAGGGTTT
>CAZWSE010000125.1:0-7799 GCA_964636575.1 uncultured Sulfitobacter sp.
TCACCAGCATCGGCAACCGCGCAATCGCGACGAACCCGTCCCCTGTCCCACTGCCAGCCGCAGCTTGGATGCTGATCGCCGCATTGGGTGGTCTGGGCGCTGTTCGGTCGCGCAAAGCGTAACCGACCTGCAAAACCACATTTGAAAAGGGCGTGCTACGGCGCGCCCTTTTTGCGTCGACCCATCCGCACAAACACCCTAAACTGCCTTAAAAACAAGCGGGCGCACAGGCAAATGACAAAATGGGGTATCGTGACAACGGTCAAAGCGCCCTTGGGCGAGATCGCGGATTTCGCAGCCTATCATCTGGACTTGGGCGCGCACCGCATTTTCATCTACCTCGATGACCCTGACCCAACGACCCGCAATGCGCTGAATTCACACCCCAAGATCCGCGTAAAAGGCTGCAACGCCGCCTATTGGGCCGGTCAACGCCCCAAGAAACACCAAGCCCGGCAAACATTTAACGCAACCCACGCCTACAACCGCGACACACAAGTGGATTGGTTGGCGCATATCGATGTGGACGAATTTTTGGTGCCTGAAGGGGACGTGGGCGACCATCTGTCATCCCTGCCCGATCACATTGCAACGGCCCGCATCCGCCCGATGGAACGTTTGGCCGGCGGTGACGGCACTGCCTACAAGGCAAGCCGATTGGGTCGTGCAGAACGGCACATAGACGCCCAAGCCCTGTATCCCACATTCGGGCCAAAGCTGCGCGACGGCTTCCTCAGCCATGTGGCGGGAAAAGTTTTCTTTCGAACGGGCCGTTTGGGCGTCGGATTTCGCATCCACAACGTCTTTGAACTTTTGGACCAAAACCCGGGTCAGGTGGAACTGGACAGCATCATGCTCGCCCATCATCACGCGGCTACGTGGAACAGTTGGCGGGCGCATTTTCTCTACCGGTTAGAGCAAGGTGCCTACAGGCCAGAGCTGGACAAAAGCGAAGATGGGCTAGGGTTGAACCGGCTCCTCGGCCACCTGTTTGAGACAGAAGGCGACACAGGCCTGCGCCGCTTCTTCGATGAGGTCTGCGCAGATACACCCGCATTGCGCGCCCGTCTGGCGGCCCTAGACCTGCTGCGCCTGCACAATTTAAACCTGCCCGCCAAACGTGCCAAACACTTCCCAGAATTGGCCTGAACCTAACGGCCACAACCCAAAGCCTTCGCAGCGGCAGCATTTGACGCAAGACCGTTAATTTGCTATGTGCGCGCAGTCGCCTAGATGTGAACAATCACAGAACCATAGGGGTTCGGCGACACTTTGATGAGCGGGCCCAGTCAGTGTCCGCAAGATACGGATACATATGACAAAGTTCACAGACCTGAAATTGAACCCGAAGGTTCTTAAAGCCATCGATGAGGCCGGCTATGAAACGCCGACCCCAATTCAAGCCGGTGCCATCCCGCCTGCCCTTGAAGGCCGCGATGTGCTTGGGATTGCCCAGACCGGTACGGGCAAGACCGCCAGCTTCACTTTGCCTCTCATCACAATGCTCGCCCGTGGGCGCGCCCGCGCGCGGATGCCACGCAGCCTTGTGCTCTGCCCCACCCGCGAATTGGCTGCCCAAGTCGCCGAGAATTTTGACACCTACACCAAGCACCTAAAGCTTTCCAAAGCCCTGCTGATCGGTGGCGTGTCGTTCAAAGAACAAGATCTTCTGATCGACCGCGGCGTTGATGTGTTGATTGCCACGCCGGGCCGGTTGCTCGACCATTTTGAGCGCGGCAAGCTGATCTTGTCTGACGTGAAAATCATGGTGGTGGACGAAGCCGACCGGATGCTCGACATGGGGTTCATTCCCGACATTGAACGCATCTTTTCGATGACGCCGTTCACGCGCCAGACGCTGTTCTTTTCGGCCACAATGGCCCCCGAAATTGAACGGATCACCAATACGTTCCTGTCCAACCCTGAACGCATTGAAGTCGCGCGTCAGGCCACGACAGGCGAAAACATCACCCAAGGCGTGCTGATGTTCAAAGGCAGTCGCAAGGACCGCGAACCGACCGAAAAACGCAATGCCCTGCGCGCTTTGATCGATCTCGAAGGCGAGGCTTGCACAAACGCGATCATCTTCTGCAACCGAAAGATGGACGTGGATATCGTGGCCAAGTCGTTGACAAAGCACGGCTATGACGCCGCCCCCATCCACGGCGATCTGGACCAATCCCAACGGACCAAAACGCTCGAAGGGTTCCGCGAAGGCAAACTGCGCTTTCTGGTGGCCTCAGATGTGGCCGCGCGCGGACTTGATGTGCCAAGCGTAAGCCATGTGTTCAACTTCGATGTGCCAAGCCACGCCGAAGACTATGTGCACCGCATTGGTCGTACGGGTCGCGCAGGCCGCGACGGCAAAGCCATCATGATTTGTGTGCCGCGTGACGAAAAGAACCTCGCTGACGTGGAACGATTGGTGCAAAAAGAAATCCCGCGTCTGGACAATCCATTGGGTGATACAGCGGCTGCCCCGGCACCCGCCGCCGAGGACACCCCCCGCGAAGACAAGCCCAAGCGCACAAGATCGCGCGGCGGACGCAAACCCAAAGACGATGCGCAGCCCGCACCCGTCGCGGCTGAGGCCCCAGTGGAACAAACCGCTGAAGCCCCAAAACCCCGCCGAGACCGCAAACCGCGTGAGGACAAAGGCAGCAAACCGCAAAACCAATCGCGCCGGAACGACAACAAAGTGGTGGGCCTCGGCGACGATGTTCCCAGCTTCTTGGGTCAAAGCTTCGCTGAACGCAAAAGCGGCTGAAACGCAAAAAGGCCACGCTTAAACGGCGTGGCCCTTTTCTTGGTCAAAGCACCGTGGGTCAGCTCAAACGGCTAATCACCACAGTCACCTCCGGCTTTTTGCCAATCTCGTTCACAGCACTCTGACGGACCGTCCGGCGCAGGCTTTCTTCTAGCTTATCATCGTCGCGCATGGTCTTGGCATTGGCGCGGTTCAGGAACTGGCTCAGGTCCTCTTCCAGCACATCTATCAACGGCGCTTTGGAACTGCCCATCTCGGGCAGACCTTTGGCATCACACCACGGATCGCCCAGTGGCTCGTTTTCGTCATCCACGATCACGGTCACAGTTACATGCCCGTTCAAGGCCATGCGGATACGGTCCCGCACTACGCCATCCAACGCGCCAATCTGGACCGAACCATCCAGATATGTGCGACCCGTTTCGATGTAATCGGCAACAGTCGGCGCATTTCCAGACAGATCAATCATCATGCCATTCACTGCAACAACGCCCTGCATACCCTTGGCTTCACACAGTTTTACATGTTCGCGCAGATGACGATGTTCGCCATGCATCGGAATCACCATCTGAGGTTTCACAACGCTGTGCAGTTCCTCAATATCAGGTCGGTTGGCATGGCCGGACACGTGGTAATGGCCACCGCTGCTTTCGTCCACGATATCAACGCCCATCTCGGAAAACTGGTTGATGATACGGATCACACCGCGCTCATTGCCGGGGATCGTTTTGGAAGAGAACAAAAACAAGTCACCCTCTTTCATCTCAATCCCCTGATACTTGCCCCGCGCCAACTGGGCAGAGGCCGCACGACGTTCACCTTGCGATCCGGTGACCAGCAGCATCAGGTTCTCACGCGGGATGGATTTGGCATCCTCAGCACTCACCACCTGTGGAAAGTCGGTTAGCACCCCGGTCTGCACGGCAGCCTCAATCATCCGGTTCATGGCGCGGCCCAGCAAGACGATAGACCGCCCTGCGCGGTGGCCCGCATCGGCCAGCGTTTTCACACGCGCGACATTGGACGCAAAAGTGGTCGCAACCACCATGCCCGCCGCGTCCTTGACCAGTTCTTCAATATTCGGGCCAACGCTTGTCTCAGATCGGCCTTCATGGCGCGAAAACACATTGGTGCTGTCACAGACCAATGCCTTGACGCCATCTTTGCTGATCTCGGCCCAGAGGTCGGGGTCATAGGGTTCACCCACAATCGGTGTCTTATCAAGCTTGAAGTCGCCGGTGTGGATGACGCGGCCCTCAGGGCTGTCAATCACCATAGCCGAGCTTTCAGGGATCGAATGCGACATCGGCAGAAAGCCCACCTTAAACGGGCCAGCCTCGACCTGATCCGGCCAAGGGTTGGCGATCGTAACCGCATCATCTGAAAATCCGAATTCACCCAGTTTGCGACGGGCGATATTGGCCGTGAAGGGCCGCGCATAAACAGGGGCGCCAAGGGCTTCATAGTAATGGGACACAGCGCCCACATGGTCTTCATGGGCATGGGTGATGAAAATGGCCTGCAAATCACCACGGCGCTCTTTCAGCCAGGTCATATCCGGCAGGATCAAATCCACGCCAGGGCTGCCATCCATATCCGGAAAGGTGACGCCCAGATCGACCAGGATCAGCTTTTCTTTGCCCGGCTTTCCATAGCCGTAGACATAGGCATTCATGCCAATTTCACCCGCCCCACCGAGGGGAAGGTAGATTAAACGATTGTTACTCATTGTTTAGGAGTTTTCCTTGTTAAACTTATGGATCACGGTCAGTCCGTGAATTGTCAGCTCGTCGACATAGGCGTCGAACAAAGCCTCGGTTTGCTGGAATAGCGGGGCCAGCCCCCCCGTAGAGATAACCCGCATCTCGCGGTCCCGTTCGGCTTTGATCCGGGCGCATATTTCGCGCACAAGACCAACATAGCCCCAGAACACACCCGATTGCATACACGCCACCGTATTGGTGCCCACAACCGACTGCGGTTTTGAAATATCAACATGCGGCAAGGCCGCTGCGGCGCGGTGTAACGCATCAAGCGACAGGTTAACACCCGGCGCGATCACGCCGCCAATATAGGCGCCATCGGCCGCCACAACGTCAAATGTCGTGGCGGTGCCAAAGTCGACCATAATCAGATCACCACCGTATAGATCGTAACCTGCCACCGTATTTACAAGGCGATCCGGCCCAACGGCGGTGCCTTCATCGACACGCACATCAATGGGCAGCAAGCAATCGGGCTTGCCCACCACCAAGGGTCGCGTGTTGAAATAGCGATCCGACAGAACCCGCAAATTGAACACAACCCGCGGCACGGTCGATGAAATGATGACATCCGTGATCGTGGCTTTGATGTTCTGCAACGCCATAATCGATGACAGCCAGACGTAATATTGATCCGCCGTGCGGGTTTGATCCGTGTCACAACGCCAATCGGCCAGAAACTCCGTTCCGTTCCAGATCGCAAACACGGTGTTGGTATTGCCGCAGTCGATGGTCAGAAGCATGGGTTTGCCCCTTTCAAAAGTACACATCTGCCGCAGGAATTGAAACGCGGCCTTTGCTTGTCTCTAAAACAAGTTGGCCCTGTTCGTCTATGTCGGTGAAGGTCCCAACGGTCTCAGAAGTCCCTGTGCGTGCTGTTATGACCTCACCCAATCGGGCAGCGCGGGCAAGCCAGGCAGACCGGATCGGGGCAAACCCGTAGGTTTCAAACTGGGCCTCATAGGCTGCGAAAGCCTCTGCCAGTACCAACAAAAAGTCCTCTGGCGTCACACCTGCGCCCGTTTCAGAAACCAAAGCAACAGGCCGAACAGCCCCCGCCTCAACCTCAGCCACATCAGGGGCAGCAACAAGGTTAACACCAATCCCGATGGCCAAATGCTGAACGCCAGCGCCCGCATTGACACTTTCCAGCAGAATTCCCGCAATCTTTCCGCCATTCAGCAAAACATCATTGGGCCACTTCAAAGCAAATGGATCGGTGCGGCCAGTGACGGCAACAAAAGCATCAAACAAAGCCAAGGCCGCCACAAAAGACCGCAATGCCATCTGATCAGGCGCGCCTGTGACAGGCATTATCAAAGTCGCAGCAAAATTGCCTTTTGGCATCGCCCAAGCCCGTCCACGCCGCCCACGCGCCGCTGTTTGATCAAACGCCAGTATCCACTCCGGCCCGGCCAAGTCAGGAGCAATCCGCGCGGCCTCAGACAGCGTGCTGTCCACAGACGGCAAAACGCGCCGACCGTATCCCGCAGGCCAGTCCTTCATTTTTCCGGAAATACTCAAAAAGCCTTCAGTTGACCAAAGTCGCCGCCGCAGCCGCAGCAGCACCTTCCACGCCAAACATGTTAATAATGCCGACAACCATGATCAAAGCGGATCCCATGAGGGCCGTCCACAGCACAGGGTTCGCACCGGTATCAAGCTCGTCACGGTTGTCTTCCCCAAAGTACATGTAAAAAACGATCCGCAGGTAATAATAAGCCCCAATCACCGAGGCAATCACACCCGCAATCGCCAGCCAAGCGAGCCCCGCATCATAAGCCGCGCGCAACACGTAGAACTTGCCAAAGAACCCAAGCATGGGCGGAACACCAGCCAATGAGAACAGCAATACCAGCATCGCCAAGGCTTTACCCGGCTCCCGCTTGGAATACATGTTCAACGCAGAGATATCCGTAACAGGTGCACCGTCCTTTTCCATCATCAGAATGAACGCGAAGGTCCCGATGTTCATGGTCACATAGATCGCCATATAGATCAGCATCGCCTGCACACCAAAGACAGTGCCCGCCGCCAGCCCCATCAAGGCATAGCCCATGTGGGCAATGGACGAAAACGCCATCAGACGCTTGATATTGGTCTGCCCAATCGCCGCAACAGCGCCCAAAAACATGGACAAAACAGACAAGAGCGCAATGACCTGCGACCAATCCTGCACAGCGCCGCCAAAGGCATCATGCATAACACGGGCAAAAAGCCCGATGGCCGCGACCTTGGGGGCCGTGGCAAAGAAGGCCGTAACAGGCGTGGGCGAGCCTTCATAGACATCTGGCGTCCACATGTGGAACGGCACGGCGCTGACCTTGAAGGCCAGACCTGCAATCAAAAAGACCAGACCAAACAGCAACCCGATGGACACTTCGCCATGCACAGCCGTCTGGATAATGCCAGAGAACAGCGTCGTGCCCGCATAACCGTAGATCAACGACGCGCCATAAAGCAGCAGACCAGACGACAAAGCGCCCAGCACAAAGTACTTCAATCCAGCCTCGGTAGATTTGGCACTGTCACGGCGCAGCGATGCAACGACGTAAAGCGACAGGGATTGCAGCTCCAACCCCATATAAAGCGACATCAAATCACCGGCTGAGACCATCATCATCATGCCAACGGCACTCAGCGCGACAAGCAACGGATACTCAAACCGCAGCAAGTTGCGGCGGCTCATATATTCTTGGCTCATCACTAGAACAGCAGCGGCGGATAGCAAAATGGTAACCTTGGCAAAGCGCGCAAAACCGTCGTCGATGAACAACCCGTTGAACGCCACGCGGGTGCCCTCACCCGTTATCCCGATCCAAACTGCAAGACCTGCCATCACAGCCGCAGTGATCCACACCAATGCAGGACCAGCGCCGTCTTTGGCAGTATAAACAGCCCCCAGCAACGCAGCCATCGCAAAGAGCGACAGTATGATTTCAGGAAGGATGATGGTCAGATCAGCGGTCAGCATATCCCGACGCTCCTTAGTTTGACACGACTTGGGTGGCAGCTTTTGCCGCGCCCAAGGCCGTGTCATAGTTTGAAACCAGCGCCTCTACCGAGGGGCCGATGATGTCGAGAACAAGCGCAGGGTACACGCCCAGCAAGAGGGTCATCACGACCAGTGGGGCAAAGATCACCCGTTCGCGGCGCGTCATATCCGTGATCGTCTTCAGGCTTTCCTTGATCAGATCACCCATGACCACGCGGCGATAGAGCCACAGCGCATACCCGGCCGAGAAGATAACCCCCGTCGTCGCCACAGC
>CAZWSE010000126.1:0-7792 GCA_964636575.1 uncultured Sulfitobacter sp.
AACCGGTGTACACGGATTTGCAATCCGCTGCGTAACCACTCCGCCAACTCGCCGGACCATCGCTTCCTAGAAGTGTGGGGCCGTGTCGTCAAGCCGATATCAAGGATCGTTGTGCTCGGTCGTCAGGTGTAGAGGTTTTGTTCACTTTTGCCCCTCACTTTGCATACAAACCACCGCAGGCGGGGGTTGCTAGTTGCTGTGCAGGCTCGGATATGGCAAAGCACCCGTAAGGCTCATGACTGACAAAGGGACATATCGATGTCTGACTACACCGCTCGCCGCACGATGATGGTTGATACGCAAGTGCGTCCTTCTGATGTGACCAAGTTTCCGATCATTGAGGCCATGCTGACGGTGCCGCGGGAATCGTTTGTGCCGCGCTCTAAGCGCGAAGCGGCCTACTTGGGCGAAACCTTGCCGCTGGGCGAGGGTCGCGTTTTGCTTGAGCCGCGCACGCTCGCAAAGATGCTGGATGCCTTGGACATCAACAGCTCTGAGCTGGTCCTCGATCTGGGGTGCGGCATGGGGTATTCTGCGGCCGTTATTGCCCGCATGGCTGAAGCGGTCGTCGCAGTAGAAGAAAGCGAAGCCCTGTCTCAGGATGCCGAGGAAACTCTAAGTGACGTTGGCGCAGACAATGTTATCTACCACCACGGGTCCATCGCTGAAGGCGCCCCGCAACATGGCCCTTATGATGTGATTGTCGTGCAAGGCGGGGTCGAAGCTTTGCCAGATGCGATTGTGGATCAGCTGAAAAACGGTGGCCGGATTGGCTGTATCTTCATGGAAGGCGCCCTTGGGTCTGTCCGTATCGGCTATAAATCGCAGGGCGAAATCAGCTGGCGTTTTGACTTTAACGCAGGCGCGCCTGTGCTGTCCGGTTTTCAGCGCGAAAGCAGCTTTGCGTTATAGGATCAATGAGTTAAGACTCATGGGTGGCCGAGTCGTCTGCTAGGACTTGGGCATCTTGACCTTATGATTTCTGCGACACGGGGCTACATTATGACAGTTTTCCAGGCAATCACTGGGCGGCGCCGCGTTGGCTTTGCCCCCAAATCACTTGTTTTTGCCGCTTTGATGACTGTTGCCCTGCCCATCGCTGCCAAGGCTGAAACGCTCGCTGATGCGCTTGTCGGTGCCTATGGTCATTCTGGGTTGCTGGAACAAAACCGTGCCTTGCTGCGTGCTGCGGATGAAGATGTGGCCATCGCGGCCTCTGCTTTGCGTCCGATCCTAAACTGGACGGCTGGCATCAACCGTACAAATTCCAGAAGCTTTAGCGGGGCCGGCTTTGGCTTGAACCAAAGCTATGGCACTGATTTCACCTTGGGTCTGTCTGCCAGTTTGTTGCTGTATGATGGTGGTCAGTCGAAGCTAGGAGTGGAAGCTGCCAAGGAAACCGTTTTGGCCACCCGTCAGGGTTTGATTGCGGTGGAACAGTCGGTCTTGTTGCGCGCTGTTACGGCCTATGTGTCGGTCCGTCGCGACATCGAATTTGTCTCTTTGCGCCAAAACAACGTCCGCCTGATCACCCAAGAATTGCGCGCCGCTCGTGATCGGTTTGAAGTGGGCGAGGTCACCCGCACGGACGTCGCACTCGCCGAGGCCCGTTTAGCCGAAGCGCGCGCCGGATTGGCCGCCGCCCAAGGCAACTTGCAAATCTCGATCGAGGAATACCGCAGTGTTGTTGGCCGCAAGCCCCGTCATCTGCAGCAACCGCGTGGTTTGCCGCGCTTGGACAGCCATGTTGATACTGCCCGTGCAAGGGCCTTGCGTACACACCCTGATTTGGTTCGCGTCCAGCATGAGGTTGCTGCGGCCGAGTTGAACATCCTTCGCGCCCGTGCCGCGATGGGCCCGACCATCACGTTGGATGGCAGTGTCAGTTTTTCAGAGGCTTTGGACCGCACTAACCCCGACGATTCCGTCAGAAGCGGGCAAATCGGGGTCAATTTGAGTGCGCCTATCTATCAGGGCGGGCGTCTGTCGGCCAATGCCCGTCGCAGCCAAGCCCAGCGGGATGCCGTCCGTGGGAACCTGCACACGGTCAGACATACGATTTCCCAGAACGTTGGCAGCGCCTATGCCCAGCTTGCTGTTGCGCGCGCCAGCTTGGAAGCGACAGAGCGTCAGATCCGCGCCGCCCGCGTGGCTTTCCAAGGGGTTCGCGAAGAAGCCACCCTTGGCGCACGTACGACGCTTGATGTGCTTGATGCAGAGCAGGAGTTGCTGGATGCCCAGGCGGCCCGTATTTCTGCTTTGGCGGACCAGTTTGTGGCGGCTTATACTGTGCTATCTTCGACTGGCATGTTGACCGCTGAGCGTCTGAAGCTGAACGTCGTTCAATACGATCCTGCGGCCTACTATAATCTGGTCAAACGGGCACCTGTTGCACGGTCAAAACAGGGGCGGCAACTCGATAAAGTGCTGCGCTCGCTCGGGAAAGAATAACAAATTCTTCCTATCTGTTGTGGGAATCTTTCTCGGGCATTAGACTGCGCCTGAGGATTGAGTGGAAAAATAATATGGCAGATTCGGCGTCACCCCCCGATATTGAGGATGTTTTGTCCTCTATCCGTAGGTTGGTATCCCATGATGGTGGCCGAAAAGCCGCCGATGAAGGCGCGTCGGCGGAGGCCGAAGAACCGAAATCCAAGCTTGTATTGACCCCGGCACTTCGCGTTGAGAGCGATGGAGACGTCGTGGATGCCCCTGAGATCGCTGATGCACCACATGTTCTGCTGCCCGATGGCGAGGCTGCGGATTTGATGTCACCCGATGTTCCATTGGCTTTTACCAGCGCGCGTGCTGCTAAAGACAAGGCAGAAGGTGTTGAGCCAGCTTTGGTTCTGGAAGATCCGGTAGACTTGCCTGATGAGGCGGAAGCCATTGGCGAGCAAGACCAAGCTGAGACTGTTGCCGCAGAAGAGCAGAGCACTACTGATGAAGCTGACGTTGCGGAAGATGCGCCTGATCATAACGCCCCGACCTCGCATGAAACACTGACTGCGAAGATCGCGGCACTTGAAGAGGTCATTGGCCGTGAGCCTGACCAATGGGAACCTGAATCAGAAGGCCTGGGCGAAAACGCGGGCACAGACGTTGATGCGCTTCCTTGGGAAGATCATGTGGATGATCCGGTCGCAGAGGATGATGTAGCCGTTGCTGCCCCTGATCCCGAAGAGGTTGCGCAAGACGCTGAAGTTGATGAAAACGCTGATGCCGATCTTGATCTGTCCGATATGGGCGACACCATTTTGGACGAGGCCATGCTGCGCGATTTGATCAGCACAATCGTGCGCGAAGAGCTTCAGGGGGCCTTGGGCGAGCGGATCACCCGCAACGTGCGCAAGCTGGTGCGGCGTGAAATCCACCGTGCCATATCGGCGCAGGACTTCAATTGATCCAGACTTCGGCCTTGAGCACTGACATTAAGGCGTTCCAGCAATAATCTGAAAAATAACGAAAAATTTCCGTTGTGGAATCAAAAAAGCAGCCCTGTAAGGACTGCTTTTCCATCGTATTCGAGGTCGTGAAGCTTATGCAGCTTCGGCCTGCTGTGCGGCGTTCCGGCGTTCGCTTTCTTCGCGGGACAGGGCAACGGAGGTCCGTACGCCTTTGCCAACGAAGTCCATCAAACCGGAGACAACACGCTCGTTCGGGTCGATCCCAGCGCAAGACAGCACTTCGCGACCATCGCGGGAGCGTGCCCAGCGGGCGATTTGTTCGGGGCCGTTGCCATACTTCTTGTCGTCGGCAATTGCGTCGTCCAATGCAGCCAGTACGACGGCAGCGAACAGTTTGCGTGCACGGTTGCCTTGTTCGTTGTTAAAGGCTGTTCCGTCAACGAAATCCTTCATCTCGTCGTCCTTCTTTTTATTGCTCTTGTGCTTTTGGCGTGGGGGTCTTTATGGATCATTTAGTCCGATTCGGATACCCCTTTTTTGCATAACACCCCTGCAAGAAATGCATGGCTTTAAGCAGGTGCGACACGACATTCGTTGCCTTGCGCCTCACCCTGACGCTAGATATAGGGTGCGCCATGTTATCATCAACCTTTTGACGTGGTTTTGCCTAATGCCAAAAATTAACGGAAACGAAATTCGCCCCGGAAATGTTCTGGAACACAACGGTGGTCTGTGGGCCGCTGTCAAAGTGGATCATGTCAAACCCGGGAAGGGCGGTGCCTTCGCGCAGGTCGAAATGCGCAACCTGCGCAATGGATCGAAACTGAACGAACGCTTCCGTAGTGCTGACAAGGTTGAGAAGATCCGGCTGGATCAAAAGGACCAGCAGTTTCTTTATGAAAACGACGGGATGCTGGTGTTCATGGACACCGAAACCTACGAACAGGTAGAGCTGCCTGCAGAGTTGCTTGGCGAGCGTCGTCCCTTCTTGCAAGACGGTATGACCATCGTTGTGGAGTTCCACGAATCCGAGGCGCTGAACGCTTCGTTGCCCCAAAAGGTTACTTGCATCGTCACTGAGACCGAACCTGTCGTCAAAGGCCAAACGGCTGCAAATTCGTTCAAACCCGCGGTTTTGGACAATGGTGTTAAAGTTATGGTGCCGCCTTTCGTGGGGCAGGATGAAGCGATCATCGTGAACACCGAGACGATGGAATATTCCGAGCGGGCCTAAAAATTGGGGTTTTCTGCCCCTCAGGTTTCCGAGGGAGCATAAAAATTGTAAGCCTTCGGCCAACCAGTCGGAGGTTTTTCATGCTACGTTTGCTACCGCGCTCTGAACTTTCTAAAATTCTGCCGCTTTTGCATCAGGTACAAAGCCTTCACGCAAGGGAGTTGCCAGACATCTTCCATACGGACGCAAGCGAAGATGACTATCTAAGTCACTGGGAACATGGCTTTGATACCCAAGATGCGTTTGTCATCGTGTCTGAAGCGGACGATCTGATGAGCGGTTTTCTTTATGCCTGCGCTGACGTCCGACCGAAGTCGGCGTTTCAACATGCGCGGCGAGAATTGGTTCTAGACCAGATTTGTGTCGATGCCAGACATCGTCGGAAAGGGGTGGCAACCGCTTTGATTGCAGAGTTTGAAGTGCAAATGCATCAGCGAGGTTTCACTCAATGGCGCGCCACACATTGGGCGTTCAACACGGAATCTGCTCGACTATTGGCGCGGAGTGGAGCCGAAGAAAGTGTTATTGTTCGACGCAAAAGCGATCTATAGCAGGATCGTCGCATTCCCTGCGGTCAGTGACCTTTTGGCCCGATCCAGCCGCAGATAGGCGATACCTCCGCCTTGCGCTTGGGTGAAAAGCTGCCCTGCCACTTTGTCGCCTGCCATGATGTCTGTGCCCATCGGGACCGGCCCGTCTTTGACTGTCACGGACATGAACCCTTTGCGCAGTTCTGTTTTGTGCTTCATCCGCGCTGTCACTTCTTGGCCCACGTAGCATCCTTTGCGGAAATCCACTCCGTTCAACCGCTCATATCCTGCTTCCAGAATGAACGTGTCGGGGGTCAGTTCGATGCCGGTTTCGGGGATGCAATGCGCCACGCGGATCGTGTCGAAATCTGTGCCATCTTCGGATTCCGGTGCGTCGCTGTACTGACGCCAGCCCATGTCGGGGTGCCTAGGGTCCGCAAATGCGCCGTTTGGCGTGTCGCCTGTGCCTCTTTGCAGGTTCAGGCCAGAAGGCTCTATCGTCACTTTTGCCCGAAGTTTGTACATTGTCAGCCGCTTGGTCAGCATATCGGCCAGCTCGGTTGCTACATCGAGCAAGACGTCATCCCCGTCAGTCGCCAAAAAGAAGTCCGCGAGGTACTTGCCCTGTGGCGTAAGGATGGCCGCATAGACCAGCCCGTCTGATAACTTGGCGATGTCATTGGTGATCAACCCTTGCAGGAAGTCGCGGGTATCAGGGCCACTCAGGCGTAGAATTGTGCGGGTTGAGGGCATTGCGGCGTTTCCTTGACTGGTTTGTCCCTCTATATCGGGGGCGTTTGAACGCAACACAAGGGCGCAACGCCATTGGCACCGCTATCTGTAATCATTCCAACGCTGAATGCGGCTTCGGGTTTGCCGGCCACGTTTGCCGCCCTGTATGAAGGCGTGCAAGAGGGCTTGATTGCTGAGCTGATCGTCAGTGACGGTGGTTCGGGCGACGACACCTTGCTGTTGTCTGATGAAGTTGGTGCTGTGATCTTGCGTGGTGAGGCCGGACGTGGTGCCCAGTTGCGGCGCGGTGGAGAGGCTGCAAAGGGGGCTTGGATGCTGTTCTTGCACGCTGATACTGTGTTGCCCGAAGGCTGGACACAGCTTGTGCGCACCCACATGCAAAGCGGTGACGGCGCGGCCTGTTTTAAGCTGTCCTTTGATGATGAAAGCTCTGCCGCCGGTCGTGTCGCAGGCTGGGCGAATTTGCGCACGAAATACCTGTCGTTGCCCTATGGCGATCAGGGGTTGCTGGTTTCACGCAGGCTTTACAAGGATGTTGGTGGGTATCCCGACCAACCTTTGATGGAAGACGTGGCGATTGCCCGCAAACTGCGCGGAAAGATCACTGTTCTACCCGGCACTGTACGCACATCGGCCGCCCGATACACGGCCCAAGGCTGGGTCAAACGCGGGTGGCGGAACCTGACGCTGTTGGTGCGCTATCTGATGGGGGCGGACCCTGAAAAGCTGGCCTCTGCCTATCGCCGCTAGCGCCGTAGCCTGTTGCTGAACCAACGCAGCCACGACGGCCCAATATCGCGCTTGTCGGGGGTGGCCTGTTTGCGGCGCGGGCGCTTTGGGTCTGAAACTGTTTTGCCATCGCGGAATTGCAGGTTGTAGAGATCGGCGTAAAGCCCGCCACGGGTCAAAAGCTCTTCGTGGCTGCCGGTGTCGACGATCTGGCCTTTGTCCATCACGATGATTTTGTCGGCGTTGCGGATCGTTGACAGCCTATGTGCAATGACAAGCGTTGTGCGGCCCGAGGCCAGCCGTTCGAGCGCTTGTTGTACGACCTGTTCTGACTGTGCATCCAGCGCGCTTGTGGCCTCATCCAGCAGCAAGATCGGCGTGTCGCGCAAAAGTGCGCGCGCGATGACCACCCTTTGCCGCTGCCCCCCTGAAAGCGCCGATCCGCGTGGGCCAACAGGCGTGTCCAGTCCTTCTGATAAGTTGCCAAGAAAGTCGCTGACGTGGGAATCGTCGAGCACTTGTTTAAGCTGCGCATCCGAGACATCCGTGCGTCCAAGCAAGATGTTTTCGCGCAAGGTTTCATCGAACAAAAGCGCTTCTTGGCTAACCACCGAAAAGACCCCGCGCAGATCGGCCAATGCCAGATCCCGCACGCTGATCCCGCCGATTGAAACAACCCCGTCTTGAGGGTCAACAAGCCGTGTCAGAAGGTTGAAGATCGTCGATTTACCTGCACCTGATGCCCCGACAAGCGCGGTCGTCTTGCCAGCTTCGGCTGTCATCGAAAGGCTGCGCAACACCTGCGCGTCGCCGTAGGACAGGGATACGTCCTTAAGCGATACCTCAGGGATGCCAGAGGGCGCGGCCACGGGGTTTTCTGGCGAGACCAGAAGGATCGGCGCATCTAGCAGTTCCTTGATCCGCTCAATCGCGGCGGCGGCGACCTGCCAAAGCCCGCTGATCGCCCCAAGCCTGCGCATGGGATCAAAGGCAAAGCCCATGGCCGTGAAAAAGGACATGAACTGGCCGACGCTCTTGTTGCCCGATATGATCTCGGACCCGCCGTAAAGCAGTACGACCATAAACCCGACCCCGCCCATGACATCGACCATGCCCGGAATAGTGGAGGCGCCGATGGC
>CAZWSE010000127.1:0-7573 GCA_964636575.1 uncultured Sulfitobacter sp.
CCGGATGGTGTTCTGAACGTGGTGCCGGGCCTTGGGGCAGAAGCGGGGGCCGCCCTGAGTGCCCATAAAGGCGTGCAGCATATGTCCTTCACAGGCTCTGTTGGGGTGGGCAAATTGATCCAGCAAGCGGCGGGCGAAAACGTGGTGCCTGTGACGCTTGAGCTTGGCGGTAAGTCGCCGCAGCTTGTATTTGAGGACGCGGATATAGACGCCGCCTTGCCGTTTCTGGTGAACGCAGGGATCCAGAACGCAGGGCAAACCTGTTCGGCCTCTTCGCGGATATTGGTGCAACGCGGGGTCTATGATCAGGTGGTGGCGCGGATGGCTGAGGCCTATGGCGCGTTGCGGGCTGGCCCCGCGATGGCGGATCTGGAGGTCGGACCGCTGGTGTCAGCGCGGCAAAAGGACATTGTTGAAGGCTTCATCGCCAAGGGCGCTGATCTGGAGACCGCCGCACAGGGGCAGATCATTGCAGATGCCCCAAGCGGCGGGGCCTATGTCGCGCCGACTTTGTTCGCCAATGTCCCGCCCGATCACACACTCGCCCAAGATGAGATCTTTGGCCCTGTGCAGGTCGTGATCCCGTTCGATGACGAAGCCGAGGCTGTGCAGATCGCCAATGGCACGGACTACGGGCTGGTCGCCTCTGTCTGGTCCGCAAACGGGGCGCGGCAGATGCGGTTGGCCAAACAATTGCGCGCGGGCCAGGTGTTTTTGAACAACTACGGCGCAGGCGGCGGGGTCGAATTACCCTTTGGCGGCACGGGCCTGTCAGGGCATGGCCGCGAAAAAGGGTTCGAGGCGCTTTACGGGTTCTCGACCCTCAAAACAGTTGCAGCCTTTCACGGATAGGAATTGAACATGAGACTTAGCGGTAAAACAGCCATCGTCACAGGCGGCGCATCAGGGTTCGGGGCAGGGATCGCCACCAAATTCGCGGCAGAGGGTGCGCAGGTGATGATTGCGGATTTGAACATTGATCTAGCGCAAGAGGTGGCAACGGGCCTTGGTGCACAGGCGCAAGCGGTGCACGCAAACGTGGCTGATGATGCATCCGTCGCATCACTGGTCAAAGCGACGCTCGACACCTTTGGGAAGATCGACATTCTGGTGAACAACGCAGGCGTCACTCATTTGCCCGCGCCGATGGAAGAGGTCACCGAAGATGACTTTGACAAGGTCTTCGCGGTGAATTGCAAATCGGTTTACCTGATGGCCAAACACATCGTCCCGCTGCTGAAAGCGCAGAAATCGGGGGCGATCCTGAACGTGGCCTCAACCGCCGGGGTCAGCCCGCGCCCGCGGTTGAACTGGTACAATGCGTCCAAAGGCTGGATGAACAACGCGACCAAAGGCATGGCTGTGGAACTTGCGCCCGACGGTGTGCGCGTCAACGCCATCAACCCCGTGGCAGGCGAGACCCCATTGCTGAAAAGCTTCATGGGGGAAGACACGCCCGAGATGCGCAGCAAGTTCCTGTCGACGATCCCGCTAGGCCGGTTTTCGACGGCGGAGGATATGGGCAACGCGGCCTGTTACTTGTGCTCTGACGAGGCAAGCATGGTGACGGGGGTTTGTATGGAGGTCGATGGCGGCAGGTGTATTTGAAGAAGTGTGATGTCTGGTTGCTCTCGTCTTCGCTCACCTTTGTGATCGCGGCACATATGTACTTTTTTGCAAGGGATATATAGTCCGTGAAAAATCATCACAGGACGTCAAAGTCGGGTTGGAAGGGTGATTATGAAAATTTTGCAAAATACATTGGAAAAAGGCCTAAGTGGTTTTTTTGTTGAAGGTAAGCTGATTGTAACTTGGCCCGATGGGACGCACGGAACCTTCGGTGATGCCACTGGGGATGCGATACGGCTGACCATTTCCGACGAAACGTTGCTCAAGCGGATGCTTGTAAACCCTGACTTGGCCTTCGGAGAAGGATATGTCACGGGCGGCCTGACCTTCGAAAACGACGATCTTGACGGCTTTTTCCGACTGGCCCTCAGAAACCGCTCAAAAGGGGGCGGCTTTCTGTTTCAATCTACCCGCGCTGTGCGTCATTTCATCCGCGCGATTATGCTGCGAAACCCTGTGGGGCGCGCGAAAAGCAACGTAGCGCATCACTACGACCTTTCCGCAGAGCTTTATGACATGTTTCTAGACGCGGACAGACAGTATTCCTGCGCTTACTTTACAGATACCGAGATGAGCCTTGAAGCCGCGCAATACGCGAAGAAGGCGCACATTGCGAAAAAGCTTTGTCTGAAGCCGGGGATGCGTGTTCTAGACATCGGGTGCGGATGGGGCGGTATGGCTTTGACCTTGGCAAAAGACTTTGGCGTCCATGTCACTGGGGTCACACTGTCGGAAGAACAGCACAAGCTGGCCAACGAACGTATCCAGGCGGAAGGACTATCGGGGCAGGTTGAAATCCGGTTGCAAGATTACCGCGAAGTGAGTGAAACCTTCGACCGTATCGTTTCGGTTGGCATGTTTGAGCACGTCGGCGTTCGAAATTACTCTGAGTATTTTTCCTATCTCAGTCGTCTTTTGGGCGAAGACGGGGTCGCGTTAATCCATACAATTGCCAATACCAGCGCGCCGCAAATCACCAGCCCATGGATTACAAAATACATCTTTCCAGGGGGGCACACCCCATCACTGCGTGAGATCGCCCCCAATTTCGAGAGAACGGACCTGCGTCTGACTGACATTGAAGTCTGGCGCAATCACTACGCAGAAACACTGCGACATTGGTATGATCGGTTTATGGCCAACGAGGCCGAAGTCGAGGCGCTTTACGATGCCGACTTTGTTCGGATGTGGCGTTATTACTTGAAGGCAAGCGAGCATACTTTCAGGTACGGCCGCCAAGTCGTTTTCCAAATGCAGTTTTCGCGCAACCAAGAAACGGTGCCCCTGACCCGCGATTATATTTATTCGAATTAGGATAAAACTGACTGACGGCCTCATGCTGATCCTTCCAAGATTTCCAGTAACCAACTTCACACTTAGGACGCTATGGTGCTGGGTAAGGATTTGCGGATATACAGGTTGCGGGTGCCATGTCGAAATAAAAAGCGTTGTAGAACAGATATCTAGAGCTAAAATTACTAAAGTTACAGTCACGTCACAGTCACATGAGACGGCTTGATTTGAGGGTCACGCCCATCCGCGTCATCATAAGGACAGCACCACCACAGCAGATAAGGAGCTGAAACATGACACGTACTTTTCGCACTCCCGTCCTCGCCTTGATCGTGGCCCTCTCAACCCTATCGCTCGCGTCCTCGCCCACGCAAGCAACCGCCCAGAATTCCTTTGTCGTCGGTAAAACCTATCAAACCAGTTCCGGCGGTTTGGTGACCTTCGCAGGCAACGACCGCAACGGGCAGCCCATTTTCGAGCGCGTAGAAAGACGCAAACCCGTCACGAAGTTCCACTTTAACACCGGGCATCGGAACTTTGCCCGCCATCGCAGCTTTTCGCGGCATCACGGGTTTTCGCGCAACCGCGCCTTTGCAGGACGTCATCACTTTGGGGGCCACCGCGGCCGTCTGCACAGACGGCACTAGCCGCTCGTTTCACACGCGCTCCCAAATCCCTGTCTGGCGAGGTGCAATTGTGCTTCGTCAGACTTTGTAGCTTTCAACCAAAGCATCACCCCAACCCATCCCCACAGACCCGCACAATCTCTGCCACCTGTTCCAACTGCGCGGCCATCGGGTTTGACTTGCGCCAGACCATGCCGATTGTGCGGGACGGTACAGGCGTTTTGAAACGGGATACGGCGACGTCGGCGGACCCGACCTCAACCGGCACGGCCATTTCAGGGATCAAGGTCACACCAATGCCAGCTCCGACCATTTGCACCAATGTTGTCAGCGACGACCCGTCCAACCCTTCGCGCGGGACCGCCGCACCGACATTGCAAAACGACAGGGCCTGATCGCGAAAGCAGTGGCCTTCTTCCAACAGCAGCAACCGCATTTTCTGCAAGGCCTCGCCATCAGGTACAGGGTCACGTGCGTCTGCTTTGGGCCGCACCAGAACGAAGTCTTCTTTGAACAGCGCGACCTCGGTCAGCGTGGGTTCAGACACGGGCAATGCAAGGACGGCCGCATCCAGACGCCCATTGCCGAGCTCTTCCAGCAGTTTTGGCGTCAGGGTTTCGCGCACATGCAGATCAAGGCCGGGGTGGGCGGCGGTCAGGCGGCTGATCACGTCGGGCAGCATATAGGGCGCGATGGTCGGGATGATCCCTATGCGCAGGCGGGTCAGGGTTTGGCTGGCGGTGGCGCGGGCCAGATCACCAAGCTCGTCCACGGCTTCAAGAATACTGCGCGCGCGGGCCACCAAGTCTTCGCCAAATCCGGTCAGGCGCACTTGGCGGGACGAACGTTCAAACAGGGTCGCGCCTAGTGATGCCTCAAGATCCTTGATCTGCACCGATAGGGCAGGCTGCGAAATGGAACAGGCCGCCGCTGCATGGCCGAAGTGGCCATGGCGGGCGAGCGCCTCAAAGTAACGCAGCTGTTTCAGAGTCAGGTTTTGCATAATCTAAAGTTATCGCCGCAATCAGAAAATGCAACTTAATCTAATGAATTTGGTCTGGTACTGTATGCCCATGAGCCGACAGAATCTGGCTCACACAAACACACCACACTCAGGAGAGACACGCCATGATGGACGGAAATGACATGCCAGCCGGGGGCAAATGCCCAGTGATGCACACGGTTGCCGGAACCCGATCAACCCGCGATTGGTGGCCGAACCAGCTAAACCTGAAAATCCTGCACCAAAACACGCCCGCGTCCGACCCGATGGGCACGGATTTCAACTATGCTGAGGCCTTCAAGACGCTCGATCTGGACGCGGTCATGGCCGATCTGAAAGCCCTGATGACCGACAGCCAAGACTGGTGGCCAGCGGATTACGGGCACTATGGCCCCTTCATGATCCGCATGGCGTGGCACTCTGCCGGTACCTACCGGACCGCCGACGGGCGGGGGGGTGCGACCTCTGGCACGCAACGCTTCGCGCCTTTGAACAGCTGGCCCGACAACGGCAACCTCGACAAAGCCCGCCGCTTGTTGTGGCCAGTCAAAGAAAAGTACGGCAAGGCGCTGTCTTGGGCGGATCTGATGATCATGGCCGGCAACGCGGCGTTGGAATCGATGGGGTTCAAAACCTTCGGGTTCGCTGGCGGTCGCGCCGATGTGTGGGAGCCTGAGGAAGACATCTATTGGGGTGCCGAGACCGAATGGCTGGAAAACAGCGGTGGCCCGAACAGCCGCTATTCCGGCAAACGCGATCTGGAAAACCCACTGGCTGCTGTGCAGATGGGTCTGATCTATGTGAACCCCGAAGGCCCTGACGGCAATCCTGATCCGCAAGCCTCCGGCTTTGACATCCGCGACACGTTTGCGCGCATGGCGATGAACGATGAAGAAACCGTCGCTTTGGTCGCGGGGGGTCACACCTTCGGCAAAGCCCACGGCAACGGTGATGCGGCCCATGTCGGCGTTGAGCCAGAAGGCGAGGCGCTGCAAGCCCAAGGGCTTGGTTGGCTAAGCACCCACAAATCGGGCAAAGGTGTCGACACGATCACATCCGGTATCGAAGGCCCGTGGACACCAACCCCAACCAAATGGGATATGTCCTATTTTGACGTGCTGTTCGGCTACGAATGGGAACTGACCAAATCGCCCGCAGGGGCCAACCAGTGGAAGCCGGTTGTGGTTGATGACGGATCCCAAGCGCCACAAGTCGATGGCAACGGACACGTGCCCATCATGATGACCACGGCCGATATGGCGATGCGGATGGACCCTGCGTATGAGAAAATCTCGCGCCGGTTCCACGCCAACCCTGATGAGTTCGCAGATGCCTTTGCCCGCGCTTGGTTCAAACTGACCCACCGCGATATGGGGCCGGTGGCGTGCTATCACGGGTCGCTTGTCCCGACCGAGGAGTTGATCTGGCAAGATCCGGTGCCCGCCGCTGACTACGACATGATTGACGACAAGGATGTGGCGGCTTTGAAGAAAAGCATTCTGGCCACGGGTCTGTCTGTGTCTGAATTGGTCTCAACCGCTTGGGCGTCCGCCTCTACCTTCCGTGGGTCGGACAAGCGGGGCGGGGCCAATGGCGCGCGCATCCGTTTGGCACCGCAAAAGGATTGGGAGGCAAACCAACCCAAGCAACTGGCCAAAGTGCTGAAAGCGCTTGAAGGCGTGCAGGCCGATTTCAACGGGTCCGCAGGGTCCAAACAAGTGTCCATGGCCGATCTGATTGTTCTGGGCGGCAGTGCTGCAATTGAACAGGCGGCAGATGGCAAGGTTTCGGTGCCGTTCACAGCCGGTCGGACAGACGCCAGCCAAGACCAGACAGACGTCGACAGCTTTGACGTGTTGGAACCCACCGCAGACGGCTTCCGCAACTTTGCGAAAACCAAGTTCACACGATCCGCAGAAGAAATGCTGATCGACCGTGCGCAACTGCTGGGTCTGAACGCGCCGGAAATGACAGCGCTGATCGGTGGCTTGCGGGTGCTCGACACAAACGTCGGCCAAACCAAGCACGGTGTTTTCACCGACACCCCCGGCAAGCTCAGCAACGACTTCTTCAAAGCGCTCATGGACATGAACGTGGCATGGACCGCGATGGGCGAGGACGAAGACCTGTTTGAGGGCCGCGACCGCAGCACGAACGAGGTTAAAGGCACCGCCAGCCGCGTTGATCTGGTCTTTGGGTCAAACTCGCAACTGCGGGCACTGGCCGAAGTCTACGCAAGCTCGGACGCCGCCGATGACTTCAACGCAGCCTTCGTGGCGGCATGGGTCAAGGTGATGAACGCGGACCGATTTGATCTGGCGTAATTGACTGCCAAAGACGAAGCTGGGGCGTTCCAAGCGATTGGAGCGCCCTTTTGCGTCCCAGCCTGACAAACGGGAACCCCATATGGAATTTATAACCAACTATCTTGGTCGAGAAGCGGCCATTGTAAACCTGTTTGAAGCAACATTCACGGTCTCTGAAAACGCGCAAGAGGGGGCTTTGATTGGCGAGCTTGTGGCGCAAATGCTCAGCACAGTGGCTCCACAGGATATTGTTTTTTGTGCTGCAAGGCACGACGACACCATACGCGCTGCCGTTGTGTTCACGCGGGTCCGATATGCTCAAGACGACCGGACCGTCTTTATTCTATCCCCGATGGCAGTGGCCACCGAACATCAGGGCACAGGGCTGGGGCAACGGCTGATCAACTACGGTCTGGATAAGTTGCGCGCGGTGAATGTGGATACGGTTCTGACATATGGCGACATCAACTTTTACGCAAAGTCCGGATTTGCGCAGATATCAGTTGAGACTGCGGCACCACCTTTGCCGCTGAGCTATCCCCATGGCTGGCTTGGGCAGTCTTTGACAGACCAGCCACTGACGCCGCTGAGGGGTGCATCTCACTGCGTGGAGCCTCTGAACAATCCCGCGTATTGGTAGGGTGTGGGCTATGGCTTTAATACTTATAATGAGAGTTATGCTAAATTTTCAAACACCAAGCCCATAGCATTGCTTT
>CAZWSE010000128.1:0-3892 GCA_964636575.1 uncultured Sulfitobacter sp.
CGTTGCCAGTACTAGCACCTGAAGCTAGCGCGTCTACCATTCCGCCACCTGGGCCCGTGAGGGATGCGTTTAAGCTGGTTCACTATGTCTGTCAAACGGATTCTCTAATGGTTCAGATGCTGGTTTTGGTAAGGTCGATGAAACCTATCGCCCTCTAGGATGGGTTGGATGTTGCGCGTCGATTTGCGCCTTGTTTCAAAAGGGCTTGGCCGCTACATCCGTTGTCAAAGAACGCTATGCGAGGTTTCCAGATGTCCAAACTTGTCACGATCTACGGCGGCTCGGGTTTTGTCGGTCGATATATCGCGCGGCGTATGGCCAAAGAGGGCTGGCGCGTTCGTGTGGCTGTCCGTCGTCCGAATGAGGCTATTTTCGTGAAACCTTATGGTGTTGTTGGCCAGGTTGAGCCTGTTTTGTGCAACATCCGTGACGATGCCTCTGTCGCTGCGGTCATGCAGGGTGCTGATGCGGTTGTGAACTGTGTTGGTGTTTTGAGCTGCATTGGCAAAAACACCTTTGAGGCCGTTCAGGCCGAAGGTGCCACCCGTATTGCCCGTATTGCTGCCAAGTCCGGTGTGTCCAAGATGGTGCATATCTCTGCCATTGGTGCTGATGCAGAGGCTGATAGCGAATACGCCCGTACCAAAGCCGAGGGCGAGGCTGGTGTGTTGGCCCATATGCCTGATGCCATGATCCTGCGCCCGTCCATTGTGTTCGGCGCTGAGGACGGATTTTTCAACCGCTTTGCGTCCATGTCTCGCATGGGTCCTGTGTTGCCTGTTGTGGGCGCCAACACCAAGTTTCAGCCCGTCTACGTAGATGATGTTGCCCAAGCCGCTGTGATGGGCGCCACCGGCGCTGCTGCTGGCGGTGTTTATGAATTGGGTGGACCCGATGTTGAGGATTTTCGCACGTTGATGGGCCGGATGTTGGATGTCATTCAGCGCCGCAAACTGGTTTTGAACATGCCGTTTTGGATGGCTCGGATCATGGGGTTCGGGTTTGATATGCTTCAGGCCGTGACCTTTGGGCTGTTCACCAATACGATGATTACCCGCGATCAAGTGAAGAACCTGCGCGTCGATAATGTCGTGGGTGAGGGTGTGAAGACTTTCGCCGATCTTGGGATGCGCCCGACCGCGATGGAGGCGATTTTGCCCGATTACCTGTGGCGCTTCCGTCCGTCAGGTCAGTATGCCGAGATCAAGAATTCGGCGAAGAACTTGCAGTCTTAACTATACGCATAAACCAGCAGAATGATCCCAAGGACCATGCGGTAGATGACGTAGGGTGTGAAGCTAACGCTGCGCAGAAGGCGCATCATGAAGATCAGCGCGACCAGTGCCGCGAAGAATGCGAAGACGGCTGCGATTGCGCCGTCGCGGGCGAGGGCTGCGTTTGCGGTGCCTGCCACCTCTAATCCTAACAATGCCCCAGCCGCGATGATGGTCGGAATCGACATGAGCATTGCAATGCGTGCGGCGTCTTCGCGGGCATAGCCTAGCTGTCTTGCCCCTGTGATTGTGATGCCGGACCGTGATGTGCCGGGGATGAGTGCGACCGCTTGCCAGAGGCCCAGTATGACCGCGTCTTTCAAGGTCCAGCTTTCAGTGATCTTGGTGGTCTTTCCGGTTTGATCGGCCCAATACAGCACCAAGCCGAAGATCAGCATGGCCCAGCCGATCACAGCGACCGATCGCATCATGTCGCTTAGCCCTGTGATCTTTAGAATGACCCCAACGATGATCACCGGAATGGTCGCCACCAAGAGGCACAGTGCAAGAAATGCGCCGCGTGTGTCTACTTTCCCGCGCAACAGGCGGAGCGTTCCGGCTAAGGCGAGTTTTACGTCGGCCCAGAAGTAGAGGATGACAGCAAACAGGGTGCCGACATGTACTGCGACATCTATGACTTGCCCCTGATCTTCGGTGCCCGTGAGCGCAGGCAAAAGGATCAAATGGCCGCTGGAGGAGACCGGAAGAAACTCGGTCAAGCCTTGAATGACCGCGACGAGGAAGAGCGTAAACAAAGGCATAGCGGGATTCTGGTTCCGTGAAGTTTGTGTTGGCTTTCGTATAAGCCGTTCATTTCAAAAGGAAAGCCTGTTCATAAGACCGTATCGGACCTAATTACTGGAAGACTTTCGCTCATTTCTATCTTCCGATCCAGATATTTCTTTAATTAGGTAACATGTTCTGACTTTTTTTCCGAAATGATTAAGAATAGAAGGGGCGGACGAATCTTTTGGTGGAGGAAGCGCCCGTGGCGAAGCAACCTATGTTGAAATTTGTGCATACCCCGCGCGTGATGCCTGAAAAGCGTGATGCTGGTGTCCGCAAGGAAGATTTCGACGAAATTTATGCCGAGTACGCGGATGCCAAGGCCAAGGAGCAATCCAGCCGGTGCTCGCAGTGCGGCGTGCCCTATTGCCAGACCCATTGTCCGTTGCACAACAATATCCCCGATTGGCTGCGTTTGACGGCTGAGGGCCGGTTGCAAGAAGCCTACGAAGTGTCTCAGGCCACCAATACTTTCCCCGAAATCTGTGGCCGTATTTGTCCGCAGGACCGGCTGTGCGAAGGCAACTGTGTGATTGAACAGTCCGGCCATGGCACTGTCACCATCGGGTCGATTGAAAAGTACATTACCGATACGGCTTGGGAAAAGGGCTGGGTACAGCCGATTTCCCCAAAGGCCGAGCGCACCGAAAGTGTTGGCATCATCGGTGCTGGCCCCGGTGGTTTGGCGGCCGCTGATGTGCTGCGCCGCGCTGGTGTGCAGGTCACGATCTATGATCGCTATGACCGCGCCGGTGGATTGCTGACTTACGGTATTCCGGGCTTCAAGCTTGAGAAGGACGTCGTGCTGCGCCGCAATGAACAGCTTGAAAAAGGTGGTGTCACCTTTGTTCTGAATTGCGATGTCGATGCTGATATCTTCGAGACGATCCAAGCGGACCATGATGCCGTTATCATCGCCACAGGCGTCTATAAAACAAGGGATTTGCAGGCGCCTGGCAGTGGGTCGGAGGGTATCGTCAATGCCATTGATTTCCTGACCGCCAGCAACCGTAAGTCGTTTGGCGACGCCGTGCCCGCGTTTGATTCAGGGGCTTTGAATGCCGAGGGCAAAAGCATTGTTGTCATCGGCGGTGGTGACACTGCGATGGACTGCGTGCGGACCTCTATCCGGCAGGGTGCCAAGTCGGTCAAATGTCTGTATCGCCGCGACCGCGCCAATATGCCGGGCTCTCAGCGTGAGGTTCAGAACGCCGAAGAAGAAGGTGTCGTGTTTGAGTGGCTGTCCGCCCCTAAAGGCTTCAAGGGTGATCCTGTTACTGGCGTGATCGTGCAAAAGATGCGCCTTGGTGCGCCGGATGCGACCGGTCGCCAAGCCCCTGAGCTGATCGAAGGGTCTGACTATGTTGAAGAGGCTGATCTTGTGATCAAGGCCCTCGGGTTTGAGCCTGAAGATTTGCCGACACTGTGGGGTCAAAAGGATCTGGCTGTGACCCGTTGGGGCACTGTGAAGGCCGACTTTACGACCGGTGCCACAGAGATGGATGGTGTCTATGCCGTCGGTGATATTGTGCGTGGCGCGTCACTGGTTGTTTGGGCAATCAAAGACGGACGTGACTGTGCAGAAGCCATTTTGGACCGTCTGAATGGTGCCTCTGCGGTGGCGGCTGAGTAGGGCGCACAACCTGTACACAATCCGTACACAACCTGTGCACCGACAGTGTGCATCGTACAAACACTGACCAAGATCGGTAGGGCAGCGCGCCTGACGTATTCAAGACCGAACCTTAACAAACTGAAAAGAGGAGATGACGATGAAGGTGATACGCGCGACCGCATTTGTATTGCCGTTCGCCTCTTTCAATGTGCGGATG
>CAZWSE010000128.1:3992-7533 GCA_964636575.1 uncultured Sulfitobacter sp.
GTTGCTGCTGGTCTCTTTGAGAACGCAGGTGGTGGCACTTTGAAGATAGAATTTTTCGCGGATCAATGTCCGCAAGGTTACCGGTTGGAAGGCGATCACCGTCGTCTTTCCACCGCTGAAACGGAAGCGATGTTCGCGCCCACTGAAGGAGACGACACATGACCACATATGATGAAAACTGGGCCCGCGCTGAAGA
Source organism: uncultured Sulfitobacter sp. (assembly GCA_964636575.1). Lineage (GTDB taxonomy): Bacteria > Pseudomonadota > Alphaproteobacteria > Rhodobacterales > Rhodobacteraceae > CAZWSE01. The sequence goes on from CAZWSE010000128.1 coordinate 4,189, forward strand.
AGAGAAACGCAAGTGGATGGCCGAGAACGGTCTCTACGATGAAACCGAGGAACATTCGTCCTGCGGTGTTGGTTTGGTCGTGTCTATCGACGGCAAATCCAGCCGTGGCGTTGTTGAAAACGGGATCAAAGCCCTAAAGGCGATCTGGCACCGTGGTGCTGTGGATGCCGATGGTATGACCGGCGATGGTGCTGGTATTCACGTGCAAATCCCCGTTCCGTTTTTCTATGACCAAATCGAACGCACCGGCCATACCCCCAACAAGGATGAACTGATTGCTGTTGGTCAGGTGTTCCTGCCGCGCACTGATTTTGGTGCCCAAGAGACCTGCCGTACCATCGTTGAAACCGAAGTGCTTCGCATGGGCTACTATATCTACGGCTGGCGCCATGTGCCTGTCGACATCACCTGCTTGGGCGAAAAGGCCAATGCCACCCGCCCCGAGATCGAGCAGATTTTGATTTCAAATTCCAAAGGTGTGGACGAGGAGACCTTTGAGCGTGAGCTTTATGTCATCCGTCGCCGGATTGAGAAAGCGGCTGCCGATGCCAATATCGCTGACCTTTATTTGGCGTCTCTGTCCTGCCGTTCGATCATCTACAAGGGTATGATGCTGGCTGAACAGGTCGCTGTGTTCTTCCCTGATCTGATGGACGAACGCTTTGAGAGCGCCTTTGCCATTTATCACCAGCGCTATTCGACCAATACCTTCCCCCAGTGGTGGTTGGCCCAGCCGTTTCGCATGTTGGCCCACAACGGTGAGATCAACACGTTGAAGGGCAACCTCAACTGGATGAAGTCCCACGAGATCCGCATGGCCTCTGCCACCTTTGGCGATATGGCTGAAGACATTAAGCCGATTGTCCCGGGCGGGTCTTCGGATTCTGCTGCCCTTGATTCCGTGTTTGAGGTTTTGGTCCGTGCCGGTCGTTCTGCCCCTATGGCCAAGACCATGCTGATCCCAGAGTCGTGGTCCAAGCAGACCATCGAGCTGCCCGAGGCGTGGCGCGATATGTATTCCTATTGCAATTCTGTCATGGAGCCTTGGGATGGTCCTGCTGCCTTGGCGATGACCGATGGTCGTTGGGTCTGTGCTGGTCTTGATCGCAATGGTCTGCGCCCGATGCGTTATGTCGTCACTGGCGACGGCATGCTGATTGCCGGATCCGAGGCTGGAATGGTTCCGATTGATGAGGCATCCGTGGTTGAGAAGGGTGCCCTTGGCCCCGGTCAGTTGCTGGCTGTCGATATGCAGGAGGGCCGCTTGTTCCATGACCGTGAAATGAAGGACCGTTTGGCTGGCAATCAGCCGTTTGGCGATTGGGTTGGCAAGATCAAAGAACTGGACGACGTGCTGTCTGCCGCCACCGAGGTTCCTGTCTTTAGCGGCCCTGATTTGCGCAAGCGTCAGGTCGCTGCTGGCTATACTGTTGAAGAGATTGAACAAATTCTTGTTCCTATGGCTGAGGATGCCAAGGAAACTTTGGCCTCTATGGGCGATGACACCCCGTCTGCTGTGTTGTCCAAGCAGTATCGTCCGTTGTCCCATTTCTTCCGTCAAAACTTTAGTCAGGTCACCAATCCGCCGATTGATAGCCTGCGCGAATTCCGTGTCATGAGCTTGAAGACCCGCTTTGGTAACTTGAAGAACGTGTTGGATGAGGACAGTTCCCAGACCGAGATTTTGGTCATGGACAGCCCCTTTGTGGGCAACGCCCAGTTCGAAACCTTGATGCAGAATTTCAATGCTGATTTGGTTGAGATCGATTGTACCTTTGAGGAAGGCAACGGCGCTTTGAACACCGCGTTGGAGCGGATCAGGGCGGAGGCTGAAGATGCTGTGCGTTCTGGTGCGGGTCATATCGTGCTGACCGATCATCATTCGACCGACACCCGTATTCCGATGCCGATGATCTTGGCCACAAGCGCTGTTCATTCGCATCTGACCCGCAACGGGTTGCGCACCTTCACGTCGCTTAATGTGCGCTCTGCCGAGTGCATTGATCCGCATTACTTTGCCGTTTTGATCGGCTGTGGTGCGACTGTCGTGAATGCCTATCTGGCCGAAGACACTTTGGCCGATCGGATTGAGCGTGGTTTGATGGATGGGCCTTTGACCGCTGCTGTTTCGCGCTACCGTGATGCAATTGACCAAGGTCTGTTGAAGATCATGGCCAAGATGGGGATTTCCGTTGTTTCTTCCTATCGGGGCGGTCTGAACTTTGAAGCCGTTGGCCTAAGCCGCGCGATGTGTGCAGAATTCTTCCCCGGTATGACCAGCCGTATCAGTGGCATCGGTGTGTCGGGTATTCAGCGCAAGGCCGAAGAAATTCATGCCCGTGGTTGGGCGTCTGACACGGTGCTGCCCATCGGTGGTTTCTACAAAGCCCGCAAAACCGGCGAGGCTCATGCCTGGGAAGCCACCAGCATGCACATGTTGCAGGTTGCTTGTAACAAAGCCTCTTACGAGATGTGGAAGCAGTTCAGTGCCAAGATGAAATCCAACCCGCCCATTCATTTGCGCGATTTGCTGGATATCAAACCCTTGGGTGAGCCTGTTCCGATTGAAGAGGTGGAATCGATCACATCCATTCGGAAGCGGTTTGTGACGCCCGGAATGTCGCTTGGTGCTTTGTCGCCTGAGGCCCACAAGACCTTGAACGTCGCGATGAACCGCATTGGTGCCAAGTCGGATTCTGGTGAGGGCGGTGAAGACCCTGCCCACTTTGTGCCCGAGCCCAATGGCGATAATCCGTCTGCGAAGATCAAGCAGGTCGCGTCCGGTCGTTTTGGTGTGACTGCCGAGTATCTGAACCAATGCGAAGAGCTGGAAATCAAGGTCGCGCAAGGCGCCAAGCCCGGTGAGGGTGGCCAGTTGCCCGGCATGAAGGTCACCGACCTGATTGCCCGTCTGCGCCATTCGACCAAGGGTGTGACGTTGATTTCGCCGCCTCCCCATCACGACATCTATTCCATCGAGGATTTGGCGCAGCTGATCTATGATCTTAAGCAGATCAACCCGCGCTGTAAGGTGACTGTCAAGTTGGTGGCGTCTTCTGGTGTTGGCACGATTGCTGCTGGTGTGGCCAAGGCCAAGGCTGACGTGATCCTGATTTCGGGTCATAATGGCGGTACCGGTGCGTCCCCTGCGACATCGATCAAATACGCTGGCCTGCCTTGGGAAATGGGCCTGACCGAGGCGCATCAGGTTCTGTCGATGAACAAGCTGCGTGACCGGATTACGCTGCGCACCGATGGTGGTTTGCGCACGGGCCGTGACATTGTGATGGCTGCGATGATGGGTGCTGAGGAATATGGCATCGGCACCGCTGCCTTGATCGCGAT
>CAZWSE010000129.1:0-7505 GCA_964636575.1 uncultured Sulfitobacter sp.
ATATCAGTACGGTTAAAGCCCTCTGGCCAGTCCACCGCATCCACCATGCCGTAAGCACGATCACGGGCGGCACTGAGACTGTCTGCGCGGGCGGTCACGTTCAAAACACGACCCCCCGTAGCAATGACTTCACCATCGCGGGATGCAGTGCCAGCATGAAAGCACATCTCGAAGCTGGTCTCGGGCAGGGCAGACAGCCCGCCTATAACAGACCCCTTTTCATAACCCCCGGGATAGCCTTTTGCGGCCATCACAACGGTCAGGGCATGGTCATCCGCCCAATTCACGCGCATCTCGTCCAACCGGCCTTCGGCGCAGGCATGCATCAGATCAAAAGCCTGTGCGCCAAGTCGCATCATCAAAACCTGACACTCAGGATCGCCAAAGCGGGCATTGTATTCAACCAGTCGTGGCTGGCCATCTTCAATCATCAGACCAGCATACAGCACACCCTGATAAGGGGTTCCGCGGCGGGCCATTTCATCGACGCAGGGTTTCACAATCTGGGTCAATGCGATCTCGGCGATCTCGTCGGTTAACACAGGCGCCGGAGAGTAGGCGCCCATGCCGCCTGTGTTGGGGCCCGCGTCACCGTCGAAGGCGCGTTTGTGGTCTTGGGCGGTGCCAATGGGCAGTACGGATGTGCCATCACAGAGCACAAAGAACGAGGCCTCTTCCCCTTGCATGAATTCCTCAATGACCACTTCGGCCCCCGCAGCCCCGAACTGACCGCCGAGCATGTCATCAACGGCGGCTTCGGCCTCGGCCTCGGTCATGGCCACGATCACGCCTTTGCCCGCAGCCAGACCGTCGGCCTTGACGACGATCGGTGCCCCTTGGGCGCGGATGTAATCTTTGGCCGCGGCAGCATCTGTGAAATGGGCATAGGCGGCGGTCGGCGCGTTTGCCGCGTCGCAAAGTTCCTTGGTGAATGTCTTTGAGGCTTCGACTTGGGCGGCCGCCTGTGAGGGGCCAAACACCAGCAACCCCGCATCACGCAAACGGTCACCGACACCTGCGGCCAATGGGGCCTCCGGTCCAATAATCACAAAATCAATCGCGTTCTCAGCCGCAAGAACTGCAACGGCACCTGCATCGAGAATATCAATATCTGCACAGTCCGCGATCATCGCGATGCCTGCATTACCGGGGGCCACGATCAGCTTGTCGCACTTGGGGTTTTGCATCACGGCCCATGCCAGTGAATGCTCGCGCCCGCCGCTGCCTAAAATCAGAATGTTCATCGGCCAGCGCCCCTCTTTCAACTCAGCTCAACGCGTTCTAAGCTGCCCCCCGAGACATCACAAGAGCAGCGCCAAAATGGATCTTTTCGACGACGACACACCGCCTGCAAACGAAGGCCGGAACGAGCCGGAATACACCGTTTCCGAAATCTCTGGCGCGGTCAAAAAGACGCTTGAGGGCAAGTTCGGCCGCATCCGCGTGCGCGGTGAAGTCGGTCGCGTTGTCCGTGCCGCATCTGGACATATGTATTACGACCTCAAGGACGATCGCGGTGTTCTGGCTTGCAATACGTGGAAAGGGCAGGTGTCTGGCCTTGGGATGATCCCGGAAGAGGGCATGGAGGTCATTGTCACCGGCAAAATGTCTGCCTTTGCCGGCCAATCCAAATACAACATCAATGTCGACAGCATGGAAATCGCGGGTGAGGGCGCGCTTATGGCCATGTTGGAGAAACGCAAGAAGGCTTTGGCCGCGGAAGGGCTGTTTGATCCCGCGCGCAAGGTCGCTTTGCCCTATCTGCCCGAGATCATTGGCGTGGTCACATCCCCCACAGGCGCTGTGATCCGCGATATTTTGCACCGTTTGCGGGACCGTTTTCCGCGCAAGGTTTTGATCTGGCCTGTGCCCGTGCAGGGGGCTGCCTGTGCCCCTGCCGTGGCGCGCGCGATTGAGGGGTTCAATGCGCTGACCCCGGGCGGTGCTTTGCCGCGCCCTGATTTGCTGATTGTCGCCCGTGGTGGTGGATCGATTGAGGACCTTTGGGGGTTCAATGAGGAAATCGTGGCCCGTGCGGCGGCGGCGTCGGATATCCCGCTCATTTCGGCCGTGGGCCATGAAACAGACACGACCTTAATTGATTTTGTCGCAGACCACCGCGCGCCCACCCCCACGGCGGCTGCCGAGCTGGCGGTGCCTGTGCGCCTTGATCTGCTGGCTTGGGTGGATGGGCAGGACGCGCGCATGACGCAGTCCATGTCCAATGCTATTGCGACGCGCCAGCAGCGCTTGCGTGATTTGGGCCGTGCCTTGCCGCGTGTTGACAGCCTGATGGATGGGCCGCGCCAGCGTCTTGATACGATGGCCGACCGTTTGCCCGCAGCCTTGATCCGTGGCGTGCAGAACAGGCGCATCGCCCTCACGGAGGCCACGGGCAGCATCAAAGTGGTCAACCTGCGCCGCAGGGTTGAGGACGACACCCGCCGGATGCAGGACCGTGCCGCGCGGCTTGGGCCTGCGTTGGGGCGGTCTGTGGTGCAGGACCGCAAGGCCTTTGAGGCCCGTGCAGCGCTGCTAAAGCCCCGTGTTCTGCAAGCGGATGTTTCCCAAAAGCGCAGTGATTTCAACAGGCTGACTCAGCGGCTGTCTGAAACGGGTGCGCGTCAAATCGAACGCCTGCGGTCCCAAATTGACAGCACGGACCGTCTGCGCGAGACGCTTAGCTACAAAGCCACGTTGGAGCGCGGCTATGCTGTGGTGCGCGGTGACGGGGCGGTTGTGACCACGCAAGAGGCCGCAGGCAAAGCGCGCGCGCTAGAGATCGAATTTGCGGATGGGCGGTTGAGCCTTGATCGTCCTTCGGACCCGCAAGGCAAACTGCTTTAGAGCCTTTTGTTAAACCCCGATTTTCGGCCCGAGACAGAGCATTTCTTCGCCAATATCGTCTGCTTGATAGAGCGGATCAGACACCAGATCGCCTTTGAACTTGGCGATCAACCCCTGGCTGCCGATCTCAAACGTCCAGCATTGCGGGTCGTCGGGGCGGTCTTCGTAGACGAAACAGATGTGACCTGCTTCTTCATACCAGACGCCTTCCTTGCATTCGCCATCCAGAAAGGACCACTGCACGCGGTTGTTGTCGTGGTAGATTTCAGCGCCGTATGCGACGCCGTTTCGACCAAAGAACAGGGTTTTGCCGCGGGTGTAGCTGTCAAACTCCGAGGCGCTCAAGGACTCTCCAGCGTTTGCCGGAGCGTTTGGCATTGCGCTGACGCTGAGAGCCAGCAGCAGGGGAATCGCTTTCAGGTGCTTCTTCATAGAATGACATTGCCAGATCATAGGGCGACGGACCAGTTTCTTGCGCTTTCTCCGGCGCGGCTGGCGGTTCTGCGCGCGGTTCTGCCTGTGCGGCAGGCGCTTCTGGCGCAGGTGCTGACGCTGGTGCGGTTGGCGCGGCTTTGGGTTCGGATGACAGCCCTGCCACAGCTTGTGCGACTTTTGCAGGCACGGGCATCGGCTCTTTCGATTGCATGCGGGTGCGCAGGACGACTTCGGTGTCCATGATTTCGTGCCACTTCTTCGGGTAAAGCGCGATGGAGCACATTACGGGCAGCGAATAGGGCAGCATGGGCATGTCTTCGGACACTTCAAGTGCTGTAAACGCGTCTTTCGGCTTCATATGGTGGTGCGAATGGCGCGTCGCGTTGAGCATCATCGCGCTGGACCAGCCCTGCGGCGCGTTCCATGCGTGGTTTGCGCCCAAGGGTTCTGGTTTGCCATTTGCCATCGTCCGGCGGCGCAGCCCGTAGTGTTGCACATAGTCAGACAGCAGCAGTTGCGCCTGCGCGTAGATCGCGATTGCGACCATCGTTATGACGCCCATCACACCTGCAATGATCCATGATCCAAGCAGCGTGATTGCGGCCCCGACACCGTAGCTGACATAGGGGTGCGAATACCACGGGGGCGGTACATCAAGCCTGCGGCGCAGGGCGGTTTCGCGGCGATACCCTTGAATGAAGGATCCTGTCCAAGCCCTTGCAAAATATTTGTAAAATGACATTCCGAGGGGGGCAGAGTTTGGATCTTTGTCGGTGCTTGCAAAGACGTGATGCACGCGGGTATGCGCGGACACATGGTGCCCGAAGAGAAGCGAGCTGTAGACCATGATCCCGAGATTGCGCGCACGGGTGTTGGCGGAATGGATCAGCTCGTGCGCGTTGGCGTTAGAGACCTGCCCGAAGTAAAGCGCGATGCCGAAAATCAGGATGGCTTTGTTGGTGCTGGACAGATGATCGCCCGCGCCTATGGCATAAACGCCCACAGCCAGTAGTACGAAATGCCAGAACCCAAGCGCCAGTGACAGGGTTTCGCTTGTGTCATCTTTGAATGCAGATTGCGGTGGCACGATCCGGTCGAGCACGAACACCATTGCGGTGATCGACAGCAGACCCAAAAGTGGCCAGATATCCCCAAACATTGCCCCCAACAGGAGCAAGATCAGCGGCGTAAAAGCCGCAGCAGCAAAACGAAACATAAATTGAGCATCCCGAGCAGAGAAAGCAGAGCAGAAAAAGCAGAGCCTCAGTTTCGCCATAAATTTTGGACAATTTGAGGGCAGATTGGTGTCGGAAATGTGCCGATCGGAAACCAAAGCCTCTTCTGGGCACCCGAGATCGCGCAAATGCGGGCTGCCGTGTCGTTTTTAAGGTCTCGTGTGGTCTTTGATCTGGCTAATCTGCGCCTCAGATCGAAACCCAAAGGGGGCCGCACATGGCTTTGGACGAACGCAAAGGTGTCTGGAAATCCGGCAAGGGCAAGGGCCGTCATACGCCCAAGGGTCGCCAGCTTGACGACAATGCGTGGTCAGACGTGCAATCTTTGCTGGGCGACCAGCCCCGCCGCCCTGATCTGCTGATCGAGTTTTTGCATTTGATACAAGATGCTTATGGCTGTCTGTCTGCTGCCCATCTGCGTGCATTGGCCGAAGAACTGCGCATGTCCATGGCCGAGGTTTATGAGGTCGCGACCTTTTATGCCCACTTTGATGTGGTCAAAGAGGGTGAGACGCCTCCGCCTGCGCTGACCATCCGTGTTTGCGATTCCCTGTCGTGTGAGCTGGCCGGTGCCCAAGCCCTGAAAGCCGCGTTGGAAGACGGGCTTGATGCCTCTGAGGTTCGCGTGTTGCGCGCCCCGTGTATGGGCCGCTGTGATACCGCCCCCGTTTTGGAAATCGGGCACAACCATATTGACCATGCGACGGTTGAGGCGGTTGAGGCGGCGATCAAGGCTGATGACACACATGCCCATGTGCCAGCCTATGAAACGCTTGACGCCTACCGCAAGGATGGCGGTTACGCCGCGCTGACCAAGCTGCGCGATGGTGGCGATTGGGAAGCGGTGCAAGACACTGTTCTGGCCTCTGGTTTGCGTGGGTTGGGTGGTGCTGGTTTCCCATCTGGCAAGAAATGGGGCTTTGTCCGCGCCAATGAAGGCCCGCGCTATCTGGCGGTGAACGGGGATGAGGGCGAGCCGGGCACATTCAAAGACCGCTACTATCTGGAGCGCACCCCGCATCTGTTTCTAGAAGGCATGTTGATTGCCGCTTGGGCGGTTGAGGCAGAGACCTGCTTTATCTACATGCGTGACGAATATCCCGCCGTGCTGTCGATTTTAGCCACTGAGATCAAAGCCTTGGAAGAGGCGGGATTGGTCGAGAAAGGCTATATCGATCTGCGACGCGGGGCGGGGGCCTATATCTGCGGCGAAGAATCCGCGATGATCGAAAGCATTGAAGGCAAGCGCGGGATGCCGCGGCACCGCCCGCCATTTGTGGCCCAAGTCGGCATCTTCGGCCGCCCCACATTGGTGCACAACGTCGAAACCCTGCACTGGGTGGCCCGCATCTGCCGCGAAGGGCCTGAAATCCTGTCGTCGGTTGAAAAGAACGACCGCAAGGGGCTGCGCAGCTATTCCGTTTCGGGGCGTGTAAAAGCGCCGGGTGTGCATCTGTTGCCTGCGGGATCAACCATTACGGATGTGATTGAGGCTGCGGGCGGGATGCTCGACGGGCATACCTTCAAAGCCTATCAGCCGGGTGGGCCGTCGTCCGGTTTGCTGCCTGCGTCGATCAATGATGTGCCGCTTGATTTCGATACCTTACAACCCTTGGGGTCCTTCATCGGGTCTGCGGCTGTGGTGGTTCTGTCCGATCAAGACAAAGCCCGCGATGCGGCGTTAAACATGTTGCGCTTCTTTGAAGACGAAAGTTGCGGGCAGTGTACGCCGTGCCGTGTGGGCTGCGAAAAAGCGGTCAAACTGATGCAAGCGGATAAGTGGGACACGGGCCTTCTGGAAGAGATTTCGACGGCCATGGTTGATGCCTCTATCTGCGGGCTTGGACAGGCTGCACCCAACCCAATTCGTATGACAATCAAGCACTTCGGAGACGAAGTTTAACCGTATTCTTTTTGGGTATGCTGTGGGTTTGCCTCTGTAACAGGCGCGCGCCTTTGTCTTGCGTGGTGTGTCTTGCCGTCTAATGCCCTTCCATCGCCTGCCGTTGCGCATTAGATCAAGGGGGTTAACCAATCTATGGACTCCGCCGCATGTCATTTTTCAAGAAACTTAAAGACAAATTGTTCCGATCTTCTTCCAAGATTGAAGAAGGTCTGGACGCGATTGTTGAAGATGGCGGTGAGATTGAAGAGGTCGCCCCGGAGGCGCTGATTGAAGGTCCAACGGAGGCGGACGTTGAGGCTGAACGCGCTGCCGCTGAAGCTGCTGCAGCGCAAGAGGCCGAAGCCGAGCGTTTGCGGGTTGAGGCTGAAGCCAAGGCCGCTGAAGACGCCCGACTGGCTGCTGAAGCTGCCGCCGCTGAACAAGCCCGCGTTGAGGCCGAGGCCCAAGCCGCAGCCGAGGCTGCCGCGGCCGCAGAGCAAGCCCGCGTAGAGGCCGAAGCGAAAGCGGCAGAAGAAGACCGCCTGCGCGCCGAAGAGGCCGCCCGTTTGGCGCAAGAAGCTGAGGCTGCCCGTTTGAAAGCCGAGGCTGAAGCGGAAGAGCGCGCGGCTGCGGAAGCCGAACGCGCCCGTGCCGCCCAAGCCGAACAGGATCGTCTAGCTGCTGAAGAAGAGGCGGCTCGGGCCGAAGAGGAACGGCTTGCCGCCGAGGCAGCCCAAGCGGCCGAAGCTGACCGTGCCCGCGTTGAAGAAGAGCGTGCCCAAGCTGAGGCTGAACGCAGCCGATTGGCAGAAGAACGCGCTGCACAAGAAAAGCTCGAAGCTGACCGCGCCGAAGCGGCACGGGCAGAGGCCGAACGTGTGGCCGCCGAACAGGCCGAGGCTGCCCGCGTGGAACAAGAGCGTTTGGATGCTGCACAGCAGGCCGAAGAGGCCGAGGCGGCGCGCCGCACAGAGGCTGAGCGTCAGGCCGCAGAGCGACAGGCCCAAGCAGAGGCGCAAGCGGCTGAGGCAGCACGCGTGGCGGAAGCACAGGCACATGAGGCGGCAGCTGCTGCAGCACTTGAGGCTGAAGAGGCTGCGGCA
>CAZWSE010000130.1:0-7394 GCA_964636575.1 uncultured Sulfitobacter sp.
CCGACAGCCAGCGCTGCGCGTCTTACCGGATTGGCACGCTTGGCGGGGCGATGTGTGGTCGTTGCATGAAAACCTGCCCGTGGAACCTTGAAGGGCTGTTTGCTGAGGCCCCCTTTCGTTGGGCCGCGATGAATGTTCCCAAAGCCGCCCCTGTGCTGGCGCGCTTGGATGATGCGGTCGGGAACGGCGGCTTGAACGATGTCAAAAAGTGGTGGTGGGACATCGAACTGGAAGATGATGGTGCCTATCGCCCGACCCGCCATCCGGTAAACCGCCGCGATCTGCAAAAGGATCTGGACCTGCGCTACGCCGATCAAACGCTTGCTGTTTATCCCGCCCCGCTGGCCCCGCATCCTTATCCGTACCCGTTCCAGATGGACCGCGAGGCCGGAATTGAAGCCTATCAAGCCATGATCACCGCCGAGGAATACCAGTCGCGATTGGCCAAGGGTGATGCGTCCCATGTGCACCTTTATTCCAACGATACAGACAGCCCCGTGGTGCGGGTTGAGGTCAGCAAAGTCGATGCCATGACCGCAGATGTGACCAAGTATGAATTCCGCAGTTTGGACGGATCAGACCTGCCGGAATGGAGCGCGGGCGCGCATCTCGATATCGTGGTAGCCCCTGAATACCTGCGGCAATATTCGATGTCGGGTGATCCGGCAGATCGGTCCGTCTATCAGATCGGTGTTTTGCGCGAAGACGCAGGGCGCGGCGGGTCCGCGATGTTGCACCGGATATTCTCGGAAGGGCGCAAGGTGTTTGTGTCCAAGCCGATCAACCATTTTCCTGTGGCGGTAGGGGCGTCCAAGCACCTGCTTATGGGCGGCGGGATCGGGATCACCCCGATGATCGCGATGGCCCATGAACTGCATAGGGCGGGCGCTGATTTCGTGGTGCATTACTGTGCCAAGTCCCGCGATGCTGCGGGGTATCTGGAGGATCTGGCGGCGGTGCCGTGGAAAGACAAAGTGCATCTGCATATCTCGGATGAAGGCACGCGGGCTGATCTGGACAAGCTGTTGGCGGGGTACAAGAACGGCTGGCACGTCTACACCTGTGGGCCGGACCGCTTCATGGGCGGCGTGATGGAAGCCGCCGAACGCCAAGGCTTCCCCGAAGAGGCGCGGCATCTGGAATATTTCTCAGTGCCCGAAGTGCCGGACTATGTGAACCATCCGTTCACGCTGAAGCTGAAGAAATCCGGCCAAACCCTGCATATCCCCGCCGACAAGACAGCGACTGATGTGATGCAAGAGGCGGGCATCGCTATAGATGTAAAATGCAGCGACGGTATCTGCGGGGTCTGCAAATGCGGGCTGGTGTCGGGCGAGGTCGAGCACCGCGATTTCGTGCTCTCCAAAGCGCAGCGGGCTGATGCGGTGATCTTGTGCCAGTCACGGGCGGCGGAGGCCGACGGGGTGATTGAGGTCGATCTGTAATCCGCAGGCTTTGGCGGCCTAGTCGATCAGCAATTCCGACAGCCGTTTTGAGGCATCTTGCAGGTCCGGCAAGAACTCGGTCAGACCTTCAACGGTGTAGCGTTGGCTTGGAGCATGCACAGACAATGTTGCGACCATGCGCTGATTGCTGTCGTTCACGGGCACCGCAATCGCAACCATATCGAGCATGAACTCTTCGCGGTCGGTCGAATACTTGCGGCGGCGGGTTTCCGCGATCTCGGCGCTCAGCGCCTTTCCGGATGTGATTGTATGGGGCGTCTCGGCGTTTAGCTCGGCCGACGCGATAAAGCCTTTCAGCGTCGCGGTGCGCAGGGACGACAGATACATCTTGCCACTGGCGGTGCAGTGAAACGGAACCTGCGACCCGATGGGCAATTGGATGCGTAGGGGCCATTTGGTTTCAACGCGGTCGAGATATGTCATGCCTTCGCGGTCGGCGGTGGCAAGGTTGCAGGTCTCGCCGATCTTTTCAGCCACGGCCTTCAGGATGCTCAGGCGGGCGGTGCGGATATGTTCAGATGAGACGGTGTTCACAGCCAAGGCGCGCAGGCGGTGACCGGGGGCATAGGACCGACCATCCAGATCACGCTGCAAGAACCCTTCGGCCTCGGCGGTTTGGAACAGGCGGTGAATGGTGGGTTTTGGAAGGCCCAGCAATTCTCCGATTTCCATCGGTTTTACGGGGCGGCCCAATCGGGCGATTTCTTCGAGGATCAACAGCAGCCGAAGGTTGCTCGGCAGCTGTTGTTCTTTTTGGGATGTGCCATCATGGGCCATCAGTACCAGTACCTTAGTCGTTGTTACCGCATCAGACCGACCAGGAACATCGACAGTTCGGGTATGAAGGCAACCGCGAACCAAGTGCCGATCAGGGCAATCAGATAGGGCACGATATAGCGCAGCAATCTGAAATATGGAACGCCTGTTACGCCTGATGCGACATAGAGGTTCAAACCATAGGGCGGTGTCACGAACCCGATGGACGCGCCCACAAGGAACACAACCGCGAAGTGGATCGGGTCAATTCCGACCGATGCCGCGATTGGCGCCAGGATCGGGGCCAGAATGATCGTCACAGGAAGCGATTCCAAGATCATCCCCGACACAAACACGATGGCCATCGATGTCAGCAGAACGGCAGTGTACCCGCCCATGCCGGTCACGAAGTTGCCGATCACCTCAGCCGCGCCCAAAGACGACAGCACCTGTTGCATCGCAACCGAAATCGCAATCAGCGGCACCAGAATACCCGTGATCTGCGCTGACCGCGATACGACCGCAGGCAGTTGCATCAGGGTATAGCCTTCGACCACCAGCATCGACGCCACGCTTTTTTCCTCAATCGGTGTATCCGCAGAGGCACCCATCATCTTGTTGATGGGATAGCAGATCATGCCGACCAGAATACAAAAGCCCACGGTCACGCCCGCAGCTTCGGTGGGGGAGAACTTACCTGTGTAAATCCCCCAGAGCACCAAGCCGATGGCGAAGAAGCCAAGCCATGCGCCGATGGCCGTTTTGGTCATCCGCGAAATGGACAGGCCGATCAGGATGCCCCAACCGTTGATGGTGCAGATGATGAAGGCTGCGGTCATCATGGCCAGAACCATCATTGCACCCGGGACGATACCCGCGATGAACAGTTCCGAGATGGGCAGGTTCATCAAGAACCCGTAGACGATGAAGATGATCGACGGCGGGATGATGATCCCGACCGTACCACCCGCAGCCGATGTGGCCGCAGAGAACCGCTCGTCATAGCCGCCTTTGACCATTTCAGGGTGCAACATGGACCCGATGGTGGCCGTGGTGGCTGAGTTCGATCCAGAGATGGCGGCGAACAAGCCGCAGGCCGCGATGGATGCCATGGCAAGACCGCCACGCAACCAGCCCAGACAGGCGTAGGCATAGTCCGATAATCGCCTCGCGATCCCTGATTGGTTGATCAGGTCTCCGGTCAGAATGAAAAGCGGCATCGCCAGCAGGGCAAAGCCCTTGTTAAACACATTGAGCAGTTCGTTACCCGTGTTGTCCAAAGGCAGGTCAATGACAAAGCTACAGCCAATCACCCAGTAGAAGATGACCAGCAAGACAGGCGTCCCGAGCATAAACAGCACGGTGACAGCGATTGAGATCAGCGTGATCCATGTTCCGTCAGTCATTTATACATCCCCCCCGATTACGGCTTGTTTGATGATAGGCTCGCCGGCTTTGTAATTGTTCCAGTCGTCGATCCAGTTGCCGATGACACGGCCGGACATCAGAATGAAAGCCAGTGGGACGGTGATGTAGAACCACCACTTCATCGTGTTGTCGACGCCGTCCACCAGTTGGAAGTTGTCGGCGGAATAAGCGGTAAAGCGCAGCGATGTGGTGATCGCCAGCAAGCAAAAGCCCAGCCACAACAGGGTGTCGAGCGACAGAACTGTCATCTGACCGCCGGGGGCAAACTTGCTGCGAAATTCGCTAAAGCTGAGGTGGGTGCGCAGTTTGACGTTATAAGAACATCCGAACCAAGCCATGATCATAAAGAGGAAGGGGGGGACCGTCGTTGATCCGGCCCATTGGCTGGAAAAGACGAAGCGGTCGATCACGCCCCAGAAGATAATTGCGGCGATCATCAGGTAGGCGATCACGGAAATTCCGCGCTCCAGATTGCGATCAAGCCATGGAATATATTTGTACAGCAGATAGGCGATGTAGCCGCCGATCAGTGTCACAAAGGCCCCGAAGATCCACATTCCATCGGTGTAGAATGCGTCCCTCATTTCCCAAGCGCTGCCAGAAAAAATAGCAGGGACGACGCCCCAAGCTTCGGCCAATATCGACATCGGCGGTCTCCTCCCGTTTTGGACCTGTTCGGCCCGGACTTTAATGCTGCGCTATTCGCAGTCTTGGGTCCACAGTTTTGTCATTGTGAATTTGGATAAAAAAAGTCGGCCGCCTTTCGGGGGCCGACTTAGGGTCATAGACGCGAGGCCTATTAGCCTTTCCACCAGCGACGTGGCTCGACGTTCTCGGCCAGCATGTCTGCAGGCTGTTGACGGACCATGTCGTAGATTTCCTGGTATGTGTCCAAACCACCGGACCAGCCGTTGAGGCGCTCACGCCATTCTTCCCACAGCTGTGGTTGATACTCGGGCGAGCACATTTCTTCGGCTTTCTTGATCTCTTCCGCAGACAAGAACGCGTTGCGCACGTTGTTTTGCGCAAAGATCGTGTTTGGAAGCTGTGGATCGGACTGACCAACGGTGTTGACCAAGGCTGCCTCGTTCGCGGCTTGAACGTGTGTCTGGGCCCAGTAAGAGCTTTCCAGAACCGCGTCTTGAAGATCACCGCCAAGGCTATCAAAGACACCCGCGTTCATCGACGTGGCTTCTGTACCGCAGAAGAAGTTCAGGTGAACCGACTGGGATACAACTGGCGACATGTTGGCATATGCCACGGCCGAGGCCCATGTTTCCGCACCATCGATCAGGCCTTGCTTAAGGCCATCAAGGGTTTCTTCCCATGCAACCGGAACGGGGTTCAGGTTCAAGGCGTTCATTGCGATACGGCCAAGCTGTGTGCCGGTTACGCGGTTTTTCGTGCCTGCCAGATCTTCGACAGATGTCACGGTTGGCTTGTCTTCCCATGCCAGACCCAACTGGATGCCGCGAAGTTCTGCGTGTGAGAACAGGAATTTCAGGCCGTGACGCTTTTCATACGGCTCACGCAGCAGGGCTGCTGATTCCGGGCTGTACAAGAAACGGTATTGGTCCGCACGGTTACGGAACATGTAGGCATAGTCCAACACGTTCAGATATGGTGCACCACCAGCAGAGTTCTGGGTAGAGGCCGCGTAGATATCGATAATGCCTTGCTGACATTTCTCAACGCAGGACGTTTGACCACAGATCTGGTTGTCGCCGATAAACTCAACGCGGATTTCACCGTCTGTGCGGGCTTCGAGATCGCGGGCAAATTCCAAAGCGCCAGCGCGCTCGATCAGCAAGTTGCGGGCGTTAAAGCCGGCAGCGCCGAACTTCAGATTGAACTTGGCTTCTTTGGCGAAGCGGCG
The DNA here is from genome assembly GCA_964636575.1 of uncultured Sulfitobacter sp. Lineage (GTDB taxonomy): Bacteria > Pseudomonadota > Alphaproteobacteria > Rhodobacterales > Rhodobacteraceae > CAZWSE01. The sequence continues at coordinate 5,527 of CAZWSE010000130.1, forward strand.
CTCGTAGGTCGATTCGGCAGCGGACGCCAAATTGGCCAGTGACATAGCGCCACCAAAGCTGCTTGCGGCCAAAAGCGTAGAGCTCATGCCGTAGCGGCCTGCTACTTTAAATAGGTCACGGCGCGAGATTCCGTTGATTTTATCGCTAATTCTCATTGTGTTCCTCCCTGAACTTTCAATTAATGAGACGTTTAGTTTCAAAAAATGCTATCTTACTTTGATTTATTTGCATAGTGTTTTTTCAAGGTTGGAGCAGGAGAGATCAAAATGGAAGCAGATTTTGTGATCGTCGGGGCTGGATCGGCGGGCTGTGTGCTTGCAAATCGTCTAAGCGCGGACCCGTCAGTCAACGTGATTCTGCTCGAAGCAGGGGGTCGCGATCTGAACCCTTGGATCCATATTCCAGTCGGATATTTCAAAACCATCCACAATCCGTCCGTCGATTGGTGCTACAAAACCGAACCCGATCCGGGGCTGAACGGACGCTCTATCGAATGGCCGCGCGGCAAGGTGCTTGGTGGGTCGTCGTCCTTGAACGGTCTGCTTTATGTCCGCGGGCAACCGCAAGACTATGACCGCTGGGCGCAGATGGGCAACCGTGGCTGGGCTTGGGATGACGTGCTGCCCCTGTTCAAACGGGCCGAGAAAAACGAACGCGGTGCTGATGAATACCACGGCGACGAAGGCCCGCTGTCTGTGTCCAACATGCGCATCCAGCGCCCGATCACTGACGCATGGGTCGCCGCCGCCCAAGCCGCTGGTCACAAGTTTAATCCCGACTACAACGGCGCCGAGCAAGAGGGCGTCGGCTTTTTCCAACTGACCGCCAAGAACGGACGGCGGTGCAGTTCTGCTGTGGCCTATCTGAACCCCGTCAAGTCGCGTGAGAATTTGAAAATTATCACCCACGCGCAGGTCGATAAGGTCAATCTTGATGGCAAACGCTGCACGGGCGTGACCTATACCGACCGGTCTGGGACTGAGCATGTGGTCAAAGCGAATCGCGAAGTCGTGCTGTCAGGCGGGGCAATCAATTCACCCCAGATCCTGATGGTGTCGGGCATCGGCGAGGCCGAGCAGCTGCGCGAACACGGGGTTGAGGTCAAACATGATCTCCCCGGTGTTGGCAAAAACATGCAGGATCATTTGCAGGCCCGTCTGGTCTACAAATGTAATGAACCAACGTTGAACGATGAGGTCGGCAGCCTTTTGGGGCAGGCCCGTATCGGGCTGAAGTATCTGATGTTCCGCGCGGGCCCTATGACCATGGCGGCCTCGCTTGCCACAGGGTTCCTGAAAACCCGCGATGATCTGGAAACGCCGGATATTCAGTTCCACGTCCAGCCCTTGTCTGCTGAAAATCCAGGAAAAGGGGCGGACAAGTTTTCTGCCTTCACCATGTCGGTCTGCCAGTTGCGCCCCGAATCCAAGGGTGAGATCAGGCTGAAATCCAAAAACCCGCGCGACTACCCCGCGATCATCCCGAATTATCTGTCGACCGAGACCGACTGCCGGACCATCGTCGCGGGCGTCAACATGGCCCGCACCATCGCGCGGCATGCGCCTTTGACCAGCAAGATCTCGGAAGAGTTCCGCCCGCATGCGGATTTGGACATAAACGACTACGACGCAACGCTCGATTGGGCGCGCAACAACACGGCGTCAATCTATCACCCGACGGGCACCTGCAAAATGGGGCAGGGCAAGGAGGCGGTCGTGGATGAGAACCTGAAGGTCCACGGCATAGAAGGGCTGCGGGTCGCGGATTGTTCGATCATGCCCGAAATCGTATCCGGCAACACCAACGCGCCTGCCATTATGATCGGCGAAAAGGCGAGCGATCTGATTTTGAACGGGGCGGGTTAGGG